>NZ_JBRJHG010000014.1:0-133373 GCF_053628895.1 Marinobacter sp. MBR-105
CGGGCGTGCAGGGGACTTTCACCCCCAAGTCATCCCGAGGCACCACCCTCGGGAACAGCGCCAGTCAGGCGCTGCGCGCCATGCCTGGCGCACAAGCAAAAAGCCCCGGCATAAACCGGGGCTTTTTTTGTTGAATGCTGAGCAGGATATTACTGCATCGGCACCAGCGTCAGCTCAACGCGACGGTTCTGCTCACGACCAGCCGCCGTATCGTTGGAAGCAATCGGGTAGCGCTCGCCATAACCGGTGGCCCGGGTACGACGGGGCTCAATGCCCTGATTCAACAGGAAGTCACGAACAGAAGACGCGCGACGCTCGCTCAACAGCTGGTTGTAGCTGTCTGAACCGGTGCTGTCAGTATGGCCTTCAATCTGGATGATGGTTTTGTCGAACTCTTTCAGAACCAGAGCCACAGACTCAAGAGTGCCGGTAAAACCGGAACGGATGGTGGACTGATCCGTATCAAAGGTGATGTTACCCGGCATGATCAGGTCGATCTGGTCACCATTACGGACGACGCGAACACCGGTACCTTCCAGCTTCTGGCGCAGCTGGGCTTCCTGGCGATCCATGTAGTAGCCGATACCGCCACCCACGGCCGCACCGCCAGCGGCACCAATCAGTGCGCCTTTGCCACGATCACTGCTGCTGGAGGTTGCTGCGCCAATAGCAGCACCACCGATCGCGCCAATAATACTGCCCTTGGTGGCGTTCGAAGTTTTCTCTTCCCCGGTATACGGGTCATAGGTCATACAGCCACTCAGGCCAACAGTTGCTACCGCAAAGGCAAGAATTGTCTTTTTCACTGTCTTCTCCCGCTTCTGTAATCGTTGGTCCGGAGCTTTTGGCACTACAGCCACTGCTTACTCCGAGAATGTATCGATAATGGTATTGAATACCGTCGCCTGCAAATCCTGCGCTTCGTTCACAAGATGATGACGACCGTCCGGTATTCTTCGTTCCTTCACTGAGGAAAATTTATTCCGGATAATCCTCAGATTGTGCTGCCAGTCTACCGTCAGATCCTTCTCACCCTGCACCACGGTGACCGGAAAATCCACCGGCCTCGCCGACTCAATGTGCGGCACCCATTGTCGCAATGCAGTCACCCAATCGACATGAACCGCTCTTGCCTGCAACGGGTCGTGTTCCCGCAGGAACCGAAGAAAGCGGGTATCGCCACTGTTCGGGCCGAATACCCGTTTCCAGCGAGTCAGGAACGGTTTGACCAGACTGTGGAGAATCTTTGCCCCCAGCCAGCCCATAGGCCTTACCAGTGGCGCCAGCAACACCACTTTGCGGAACGCCGAGGACTCCCGGTTGTGGTGGTTCGACAGCAGGTAGTCAATCAATATTGCGCCACCCGTACTCTGCCCCACTGCGTACCAGGGCCCCCGAATCTTGTCCCTGACCTTCGCCATTACTTCCGACAGTACGGCCTGGTACTCCAGGAAACTGCCAATGGCGGCCGGCGTGCCACTCGACAATCCGTGCCCGGGCTGATCGTAGGCCAGAACATCGAAGCCTGCACCAAGACAGCGGTCAATCAATTGGGTATACAGACCCACATGATCAAAATAACCATGCAGAATGAACACCGTGCCTTTCGGGCTGGCGCTCTCCGGCAGCCGGAAGTAATGCACCATCACTTCATGCCGCTCGGCACAGATGTACCCCTGATGGTAGACCACATCCGGATGCTCAACCCAAAGATCAAGGCCATAGAACCGGCAATACGCCTCCATCTCGGAACTCAGTTCCCGGCTGGCGGACGGATCAAACGGTTCCAGACGGTCCAGCAGGGAATGTCTGTCCCAATTCGGTATTTCTATGGTATCTGTTTTCCAGTACACGTAGAGTTAAACGCCTGTCATGAATCCATAAATGCCAGTCATCCTAACGCATTCACAAGGGAGAACACAGATGTTCCAGCCGCTTCTTGAGGCCGGGTTGAGAGGGACCATGCACCGTTTTGTGAAGCCCGTCCTGTCCCGGGCGTTTCCGTTATCGGTGCAGCGCCGATACACCCGGGAAGCTTATCGAACATCCTACCCGCCTAAAGACGTCAGTTTCGCGTGGGAAGACCTGGGCGAGGTACCGGTTCTGCGCGCCTCCCCGAAAGACCGTTCTGGCGGCACCGTACTGTATTTTCACGGCGGAGGCTATGTTATGGGCTCTGCCGATACCCACCGGGGCATTGCCGGCCATCTGGCCAAATTCTCTGGCTGCGACGCACTGATCCCGGATTACCGGCTGGCGCCGGAGCACCCGTTTCCCGCCGCTCCAGACGATGCCGAAGCCGTATATCTGGCCTTGATCAACCAGGGAGTAAGCCCCGGCTCCATTGCCCTGGCCGGAGATTCCGCCGGCGGCGGTCTGTCGGTGGTACTGGCCATGCGATTGCGGGACCACGGTCATCCACTACCCTCATCCGTCACCTGCTTCTCGCCCTGGACAGATCTGTCAGAAAAGGATCTTTACACTCCGGAATGTGAACCGGTCCTGCACGCTGCCTGGACCTTCAAAGCCGCGAAAATGTATGCCAACGGCGTGCCTTTGACGCACCCGCTGGTGTCGCCTGTCTACGGCGACCTGAGTGGCCTGCCTCCCCTGCTGATTCAGGTCGGAAGCCAGGAAGTTCTGCTCAACGACGCCCGTCGATTAGCGGAGGCGGCCAAACAGGAACACGTGGAAACCACGCTGGAGATCTACAACAATCTCTGGCATGTATTCCAGGTGCACGCCGCGCAGCTTGACCGGGCCAGAGAAGCACTGGCCGTTGCCGGGCGCCACATCAGGCATCATCTTCAAGCCTGACGACACCCCGGATCAAAGCTTCCTTTCGAACCTTGGGCCAGCGCTTGACCTGCCATTCCAGTCGGGAGGCGCGGCTCCTGTCGCCGGCAGGTACATGGAACTCCAGGGTTAACGGCCCTTTACCTCTCAGGCTCCGGGCACCTTTAGGTGCCCCCGCCTGATGCTCGGCAAACCGCCGCTCCACATCTGTGGCAATTCCGGTGTAGAGGCTACCCGATGCGGTGCGAACAAGGTACAGATACCAGTTCTCAGCCATGGTTCAACGCCTGCTCCCGGTCACGGACTTTCTTCTGCTGCAGCCATAATCCCGCAATGATCAGCACCAGCCCGACGTAGGTCGAGGTGAGAATAACTTCGCCCAGAATGAAGTAGATAAACACCAGGGACAGAAAAGGCGAGATAAAAATCAGATTGCTCACTTTCGAGGTGTTTTCTGCTTTTTTCATGGCCTGGGACCACAGCACAAAGGCTATGCCCATTTCAAAAACGCCGACGTAAACCGCAGCGGCCATCGAACTCCCGACCGGCATGACCAACCCCGCCGTCTGCCAGCACACCAGCACAATGACCGGCAGTCCAAATAGAAAATTCAGAAACAGGCCTACCACCGGGTCCCGGGTATCCCGGGTGGCAATAATCCAGTAAGACGCCCAAACCAGCGTGCTGCCCAACGCCAGCGAGACACCGAGGGGGTCCGAGAATGAGAGCGAGGTTACGGCACCGCGGGTGGCGATCACTACCACTCCGGCGTAACACACCAACCCCGCCAGAATATCGATCCTGCGCAGTTTCTGCCCCAGAAACGGCACCGACAGATAGGCCAGCACCAGTGCCCAGGTGTAGTTCAGAGGCTGGGCCTCCTGGGCGGGCAGACGGTCGAACGCGCCAAACAGCAGAAAGTAATACAGACAGGGATTGATCAGCCCCATCAGCATGGACTGCAGGTATTGGCCCCGCCGCAAACGGAACACCAGTCCCCAGCACCCCTGTAGCATGAGGATAGCCGCCATCACGACGATGGATGCGGTACAGGCCACCAGCAGCATCTGAACCGGCGCAAGATCCGCCAGTGACAATTTGAAGGCGGTAGCAACGGTCGACCACAGCAGCACCGTGGCAAGGCCGTACATCATGGCCTGTTTCTGATCAGTCATGCCCATGCTCCAAATCCGACTCCAGCCAGCGATACAGTGTTCTGCGATTAATGCCGAGTATCTGGGCCGCCCGGCGTTTATTACCATCAACGGCAGCCATGACCCGGCGCACGTAATCCTGCTGGAGCATCTCCAAGGTGGGCCATTCGGAAAGTTTCCCGGGCGAAGCGGCAACGGCAGCCTGAACAATCCCGCCCTGGCGCTTCCGGATGCGTTCGGGCAAATGCTCGGGCTGTATGGTATCGCTTTCACAAAAAGTGACCGCCCGCTCAATCGCACTGGACAGCTCACGCACATTGCCCGGAAACGGATAATCGCGGAGTATCCTTAACGTAACGTCACTGAACTTCAGGAACCCCCGGCTGTGACGACGTGCTGCCTCACCCAGAAAATGCATGGCCAGCAATTCAACATCCTCATCCCGCTCCCTCAGGGGAGGCACCGTTAACGACAGGGTTTCGAGACGATAATACAGGTCTTCGCGGAAATGGCCCTGCTCAACAGCCCGAAGCAAATCCACATGAGTTGCCGCCAGAATGCGAACATCCACCATTTCCTCATGGACAGCTCCCACTGGTTTGATGCAGCCCTCCTGCAACACCCGAAGCAGTTTGGCTTGCAGAGCCAATGGCATTTCACCAATCTCGTCCAGCAGCAAGGTGCCACCGTTCGCCTCTGCAAACAGCCCCCGACGGGCCTGCCGTGCACCGGTAAAAGCACCAGCCTCGTGACCGAAGAATTCACTTTCCATCAAGTCTCGCGGTATACCGGCACAATTCACCGCAAGGAACGGCCGTGCTGAGCGCTCACTTTGCTGGTGGATTGCCCTCGCAACCAGCTCTTTCCCGGTTCCACTTTCGCCATTAATCAGAACCGCGGCCTGACTGCGGGCAACCTGGCGAATGTCTGACCTGAGGCGATCCATCATCGCACTGCCGCCGATCAAGCCCATGCTTTCATCGCCGCCGCGCCCGGACTGATACTCCGCCAACTGCCGGTTCAGATCCGCCTGGGCCAGCAACCGTTTGATCTTTAACCGGAGATGATCCGTTGAGAGCGGCTTGGTCAGAAAATCATCAGCGCCGGCCTTCAAAGCATCGACCGCCTGGTCCACCGTCCCAAACGCGGTAATCACGATAAAGGGAATACCGGGATGCTCGGCCTGCTGAAGCGACAGAATCTCCAGACCGTCACCATCGGGCAAGCGCAGATCCGACACGATCAGGCCCGGGCGTTCGTCTGCCAGAGCAGTCCGCGCCTCGGCCACCATACTGACCCTGCGTACGCGGTATCCATCCACTTCCAACTCCTCCATCAGCAGTTGGCCAAGGCTGGCGTCATCTTCGACCAGCAGGATCGTGACAGGCCGGCTGCTCATTGCCCCACCTCTTTCGGAAAATACAGCGCCATACCACAACCACCCAACTCGCTATCAATCACCTCAACGGCCCCCCCGTGTTCTTTCATGACACTCTGAACCACTGCCAGCCCTAACCCCGTGCCTTCGCCAGCCGGGCGGGTGCTGAAGAACGGCTCGAAAACCCTGGCGTGATGCTCCGCCGGTATACCAGGGCCATCGTCCTCGACCCGGAACACCCAAAACTCCCCGGTCTCGCCGACAGAGAGCGCGACCTGTTCCCGGCCAGCCTGACACGCATTTCTCACCACATTCAGACACGCCAGGCCAACCCGGAGCGGCTCCGCCCGTGTCGGCATCGGCCTGTCAAAAGCGTCGGCTTGCAGCGAAACCGCCTGGCAGCGCCTGTCTTCACGGGCGCGGGTAACGACGTCCTCGAGAATGTCTGCCAGGTTTACGGGTCGCCGGGACTCGGGCACATGCCGGAAACAGTCCAGCAGTTGCTGGATAATCATGGTCATCCGGTCCACCTGATGTTCGATATCATCCAGATGCCGTTGCTGCTCCTGCTCCAGCCCGGCCCTGGCCAGAATGCGGGCCCGGCCCTGAATAACGTTCAGAGGCGCCCCCAGCTCATGAGCTACCCCGCCTGCGACCCGGCCAATCATCGCCACTTTCTCCTGGTATTCCAGCTGTTCTGCCAGGGCCCGTTCCCGGGCAATCCTGTCTTCGATTTCCGCCTCGGCCTCGGCCATTCGTTCGCCCAGAGCACGAATGCCCTGCTGAATCTGACGCAGCTCCTGTGGCCCTGCCTCCGATGTCTCCAACCGCCAGGCGCCCGGTTGCAGAGAAGCCATGCTCTCCAGCAAACGGTTCACATGTCGCCCCACGGTGCGGTAATGCCCCAGAACGACAACGAGGATGATGGTGGCCGCAATCATCGACCAGATCACCACTGCCCACCAACGGCTGGTGGCCACCAGATCATGGAAATCACTGCGTTGCCGCGTTACCTGCAACAAACCCTGAATCCGCCCGTCTTCCGCAACCAGCGGCGTGAACTGGGAAAACACCGACTCGCCATCCACCCAGCGAAACGCGCCCCCGAGCTCACCACTGGCGATTGCCTTTTCGGCGCTGGCGCTATTGGTGACATCGGAGTCAGCAACACCGAGACTGGCCACCCGGTCACCCCCGGCATCAAACACTGAGGCCCCGGAAATGCGCCCGATCTGGAAGATGGATTTCAGGGATTCGCCCAGGACCAGTTCATCGCTTTCGGCCAGCGCCTTACTCACCGGCCCGCTGACCGCTCGCGCCACCAGTTCCAGGTCTTCACGAAGGCGATCGTTCAGAGCGCGCTCTACCGCCCCCATGCCAATGTAGATAGCAATGCCACTGAACAGCAGCAGCGGCACTACAATACTGAGCACCAACGTTAATTGCAGCGACCGGAACAGTGCTCCCACCCGTTTTCCCATAAACACCACTCTGCAGAAATGTCACAGCCTTTCTGCCACATGTGGCATTTTGCCACAAGACAGATTACTGAGCTTTAACCATAGAAAACCCATAAACCACTGTTTTTATTGACTTTATAGAGAAATTAAAACCTGGCACGGGAATCGCTACTGTCACATCGACATTCACAAGTTTGTGGCTGGACGACCGAGCCGGCCTCATTAAAACCAGGAGTAAAGCTATGAACAAACTGCTTGTATCCATCACCGCATCTCTGGCACTGCTGGCAACCGCACCGGTGATAGCACAACAGAACCCGGCCCCGGCCGAACAGGGCTCGGGTTACAGCAACCCCGCCGCCGCAGGCAGCCAAAGCACCAATTACAGCGATGCTGAGCTGAAACAATTCATTGAGGCACAATCCGGTGTTATGGAAGTGCGCGAAGGATACATCGAGAAGATCGAATCAGCCGAGTCTCAGCAGAAGGCCCAGGAACTGCAGATGGAAGCCAACGACGAGATGGTCTCGGTGATCGAAGACGTGGGTATCGATATCCCCACCTATAACGCCATTGCCACCGCCTATAGCAGTGAGCCGAAGGTACGCAACCGCGTTGACGCTCTGATGTAAATTTCCTGCCTCCGGTTCGTCGTCTGGCCCCGCTTCGGCGGGGCTTTTTTGTGGCTGTTCGTCTGGCGTTTACACATCGGCCTTTTCTCCTCGGTCTGTTGTGTTACCTTTTCCCTCTAGACTCAAATGCGCCGGATTCTGGAGCCCTGAATACAATGACCAAACGCCACCCGCTTCTCAGCTTCAGCCTCGTTGCCACTGCGGCAGTGATGCTGCTGACCGGCTGCTCCGACAATGGCTCCTCGTCAGCCGCGCAGAGTTCGGCGGACGGCAAACCAGAGTATCCGGTCACCTGGCGCTTTGCCCTGGAAGAGATTGAAGGCAGTGTTCAGCATCTTTACGCACAGCAGTTCAGGGAACAGGTCGAAGCGCTGTCTGCTGGAAGGATTGAGGTCGATGTCTTTCCTTATGGCTCTTTGGGCACCTCGGCCCAACTGACAGAACTGACTCGCAACGGCTCAGTCAACCTGGCCTTTGCCTCGCCCGGCCACCTGGCCGATACCGTTCCGGAAACCGGCCTTTTTAATCTTCACTTCCTGCTTCCGGAAGAACAGGAACCGGCCCGTCGCCTTCTGGAGGCGCCCGAGTTTATTTCCGCATTTGAACCGGCCTACCACAACGCTGGCCTGCAACTGCTGGGGTTCGTGCCGGAAGGCTGGATGACCTGGACGGCCAACAACCCCCTGAGAACCCCCGCCGATTTCCAGGGGTTAAGATTTCGCACCATGACCTCGGAAACCGCAGCAGAGGCTTTCCGAAGCTATGGTGCTGACCCCGTACAGACGCCTTTCGCCCAGGTATACAGCGATCTCCAGCTCGGCAACATCGACGGCCAGAGCAACCCGGTGTTTGCTATTGAGGAAATGGGGTTCCATGAAGTCCAGAACGTCATGACCATGGCCAGGGCCTCACGGTTTATCGCATCTGTTGTGGCCAATGAGGACTGGTTCGGAGGACTCCCCTCGCAGGAACGGAAATGGCTGGAGGAAACCATTGCACAGTTATCCGAGGAAGCCTGGACTCTCCAGGAGGACCTGAACAAGGAGCGGCTGGAGACCATACTGGAACAGGGCGGTATCCGGGTCGTACGGCTGACGGAAGATGAAAGGGCGGCCTTCCGCGATGCGAGCCTGCCCGCCCGGCAACGCTTTATCGAACTGACCGGAGAGAAAGGCCAGGCGCTGATTCAGCGGGCAACGTCGATTGCGGGTGACTGATCAGCCCTGCCCGGATCAGGCTTTCTGAGCCTGCAGATAAGGGTAGGAGACCATCGGGACACCCTCGTCACCACAGATCTCCGCGGCCCTTGCGGTCAGGTCTGAAATGAAACGCGCCTGATCTCTGGGCTCCAGCGGGTAGGCTTTCAACCGATAGCACATACCGGCCTCCCGTGCGGCAACCGTGACCAGCACCGGCTGGTAGGTTTTGGTGAGCGGGCAGGCAAAGATCGCATCCCGGAACAGGCCCAGCATCCGGCCGACATCGTGGTTCGGGTCCAGAAAAACCTCGGCCACGCACATCAGGTTATCGGTGCCGTCATTGCCATTGGCCAGCAGCGTATTCCACAGCAGGCTGTGGGGAATCACAATCACGGTATCATCCAGCGTCACGATTTCTGCGGCCCGGGTACCGATACTTCGCACCTCACCATAGCGACCGTTCACTTCGATCCAGTCACCCGGTCGGTAAGGCATTTCATAGAGCGTAACGATACCTGCAATGAGGCTGTTGGCGTAGTCCTTGAACGCAAAACCCAAGGCAAGACCCAGGGCACCGAAGATAGCAATCATGTTCTCGAATGAGGGCTCCACCAGAATGGGCACCACCACAATGATGGTCAGAACAATGACCAGAAGCCGGAAAAGAGGAACGGATGCGAGAAGGTAGAGCCTCGGTTTTCCCGATAGTTTCGCAGCCAGTACCGGAACTGCTTTCTGAACCATCAGAATCAGCAACGAAGCCGCAACAATGACCGCCAGGGCTTCCAGCAAAGCCTCGGAGGTAATTGAAGACAGCGCGTCCTTGATACCGAAATCGCCCATAACCGTTTCTCCTAGAAGCTGTCCACCGGATACCCTTTGGATTGCAGATACCGCCGGACGGCCGGATACGCCAATGCCTGCACCCGAAAGATGCCTTCCTGCTCATCGCCAGTCACTACGTCGGCTCGTTCCAGCCGGGACAGCGCTATCCGCAGTTCCTCGCCAGGCAACCCCGAAGTCAGCTCCAGCTGCCCCAGGCTCAGGCCGCCATGCATCAACAACGCATGCAGCAGGTAGCCGGACTGCCGGGCTGAACTCTGGGGCACGGCAGGCAAACTCAGCTGATCCAGCGGCGCCACCCAACACTGGCGGCCATCTTGATGTGCATCCTCTTCCCCTTGCTGCTGCGCCTCGTCCTCGGGCCGTGCCCGAAGAGTTCGGCGCCAGATAGCCAGGGCAACGCCCGGATTTCCCCGAGCCAAAGTGGCCAGATCCCGGGTAAACAGGCTGTATTTTCGCTCGTCGTCCCCGGTTGGCGCCGGCAGTACATACAGGCCATCCTGGGTCATTCTCGCCGTCAGTGGTCCTTGCGGGCGCTCCCCCGCCAGATGTCCAAGCCAGTTGGTAAGACGATCCCCGGACAAAGGGCTGGGGGTCAATGGCGCCAGGTGGAGCTCTGGCAGATACTGAGTCCAGAACTGCCAACACCAGCCGGAACAGCCAATGATGCCCTCACCCACTTTATCCCGCGCAAGGCGCGCGAATAATTCACGCAACAAACCAAGACCGGACCGGTGTCGCAGCCAGAAATCCGCCAGTTCCGGTATTACCCAGTCATCGTCCTGAAGCTGGTGATCCCACCAGCCGGTAATGTCTCTTTCAGGCATTAACAGATTGTCCGGCGGGGCGATCACCCGCCGACCCGAGGCCCGCAACGCTTCGGCAATACCTGAGAATGGTGGTGCCACCAGAAAACTGGTCTTGCGTGACTGCCCGCCCGACCGGCGCAACTGTTCCAGTTCGTTCAATAAAGCCCGGGCAAGTTCTTCACGATCCGGTACCGGGGCATAGTCCTGAATCTGGCGTTCCGACAGGTTAGGCAGATCATCCAGACTTCTGAACGCCTGTTCGTCGGGATGAATGCCTGCTTTTAACTGATCCAGAATATCCCGGAGACCACTGCGAATGGTTCTGCGGACGGAGGTCTCCGGAACCCGCCATTGCTCCAGAGGAATCAGTCCGCCAGGCAGGCATGGGTGATCAGCTTGGTTGTTGTCAGTCAACGGCGATACTCCGGGCCTATTCAGGCACCAGCCAGTCCATGGAGGGCGACAGCCCGAGCCGGCCCGGGCCGGTCAGATCCGACATCATGGCCGCAAAGCGTTCATCAAACCCCCAGGGTGGATTCACAATCAGCATGCCGGAACCCACCATGCCCCGTTCGGGCGGCTGATCCAGCATAACCTCGCACTGAAGAATCTTGCGCACTGAACCGGACGCCCTCAGCGAATCCATCAGCTGTTGCTCCAGACCACTGGTTAACAGGGGATACCAGATAAGATAGACGCCATGACGGCATTTTTTCCACGCCGCCATCAATGTCCGGGCTACGGCCTCATAATCGGTTTTGATTTCGTAAGAAGGATCAATCAGCGCCAACAGTCGCGGCTGTGCCGGCGGCAGACAATTCAGGAGCCCTTTCAGGCCATCCTCATGGCGCACCTTCACCCCCACTTCATCCGCCCACTGAGCCAGCTGACGCTCTTCAGAAGGGTGCAGCTCGAAAGCGGTGACGGAATCACCCGGACGGCAAAATTCCGCAAACCATGCCGGTGAGCCCGGATACGTCCGTAGCGGCCCATTGCCTGGGTTGTACCGCGCCAATACCTCCAGAACCGGCTGCCAGTCGCCGGTGGCCAGTTGCTCCCGGATCCGCCACAAGGCCTGAACACCAGCATCAGCTTCGCCGGTTTTTCTTGCCCGCTCGCTGCCCAAATCGTAACGGGCGCTGCCCGCGTGGGTGTCAAAACAGGCTATGGCAGATTTCTTGGATTGCATCATGGCCAGCACCAGTGACAGTGCAGCATGCTTCTGAACATCGGCAAAGTTGCCGGCGTGGAAGGCGTGAAGATAACTCAGCATAAAAGGCTCCCGGAATCAGGAGCCCATTAAGCCGCAGTCACCTTGACCACGCAAGCGGCCCAACAATCACCTATATCAAAAACCCCTTGCTATGTAGGGTTTCCAAACCCATAATCTGAACGCTAATATTTCTTATTTACAAAAAGACCTCATCAACATGGAGTTTGAAATGAAAAACCTGTTTCGCCCAGCCCCATTGGCACTGACCATTGCCACAGCCCTTACCGCGGGCTGCGCAAACGCGCCCTGGTCCGCCGAGCAAAGTGCGCAGGCCACCAAAGCATCGGTGGTAACCCATTACGCCGATCTGGCCCATGCCACCTACGAGGATGCCCTGATTACTGCGCGTGCGCTGGACGAGGCTACTGACCGTCTGATTGCCAACCCCACCGAAGCCAACCTCAAAGCGGCAAAAGAAGCCTGGCTGGCCTCACGGGTTCCTTACCAGCAGTCAGAGGTTTTCCGCTTCGGCAATGCCATCGTGGATGACTGGGAAGGCCAATTGAACGCCTGGCCACTGGACGAAGGCCTGATCGACTACGTCAAAGCCGACGACTACCAGCACGAACTCGGTAATGCCGGTGCAACCGCCAACATCGTTGCCAGCAACAGCATTAACGTCGGCGGGGAAACTCTGGATGTGGCAACACTCACCCCCGAACTGCTGGCTGACCTGAACGAAGTGGGCGGTTCCGAAGCCAACGTAGCCACCGGATACCATGCGGTCGAATTCCTGCTGTGGGGCCAGGATCTGCACGGTTTTGAAGGTGGCGCAGGCGAGCGCCCGGTTACTGACTACGCCAAAGGCAACGACTGCACCAACGGCAACTGTGAGCGCCGTGCCCAGTACCTGGATGCCGTGACTGATCTGCTGGTCGATGATCTGGAGTGGATGGTTGCCCAGTGGGCCCCGGGCACCTCAGACAACTACCGTTCCCAGCTGACGTCCGCAAACGCCGACGAGGGCATCCAGAAAATGCTGTTCGGTATGGGTTCCCTGTCCCTCGGCGAGCTGGCCGGTGAGCGCATGAAAGTTGCCCTGGAAGCCAACTCCTATGAGGACGAACACGACTGCTTCAGCGATAACACCCACAACTCGCACTACTACAACGGCCAGGGCATCCAGAACGTGTATACCGGCACCTATCGTCGCGTAGATGGCTCTGTGGTTTCAGGCCCGTCCCTGTCTGATCTGGTTGAGCAGACCAACCCGGAGCTGGATGCTCGCCTGAACCGTCAGTTGGACGCATCAATGGAAGCCTTGGCGCTCATGAAAGCCCGCGCCGAAAGCAGCCAGAACCCGATGGCCTTTGACACCATGATCGCCCCGGGCAACGCGGAAGGCACCCGCATTATCAACGGTGCTATCATGGCCCTGGTTGAGCAGACCGGCTCTATCGAGCAGGCTGCACGGCAACTGGGCATTCAAGCCCTGTCCCCGGACGACGCCGGCCATTCATTCTGATTGATCCGGTTGCAGTAAGCGGATACCGGGAGATAGAAACTCCCGGTATCCTGCTAACAAGAACAAGCCATGGAAAACCCTCCTTTATGCCCGAAGGTCGATTTTCCATGGCTTCTTCCATTCTGAAACGCGAGTAGTTATGAAACGAGCACTCATCTTCTGTCTGTTGCCGCTGGCCTTCAGCACTCAACCCCTGATTGCAGAGACTCACGCTGGTTACCCGATACAAACTACACCGGCCACAGGCGGTGAAGGCACGGTCAATCAGGCCGACACCAACGCCTACTCGCTGCCCCAGGGCAACCTGTCCATGACCAAACGCCTGGATTTCAGCGTTGGCAACAGTTTCTTCCGCAATCCCTGGGTGGAAGCACCGGCCAGCACCGATGCCCGGGACGGCCTGGGCCCCCTGTTCAATACCAACTCCTGCCAGGGTTGTCACATCAAGGATGGCCGTGGACACCCGCCCGGCGTTGATGAACCGCCTGTCTCCCTGTTCCTGCGGCTGGCAGTACCCGCCGATCCGGTCAAGGATGCAGAACTCCTGCGCAAGCACGGTTTCAAACCCGCACCGGTCTACGGCAGTCAATTGCAGACTGCGGCCCTGCCGGCCGCAAAACCGGAAGCGGATCTGGTGATTGACTGGGAGCCAGTTCAGGAAATACTTGGGGATGGAACGGTGGTTGAACTGCGCAAACCGGAATATCGCATCGAGAACCCCAACTATGGTCCTATGCCGGCAAATTTGCTGGTCTCTCCCCGGGTGGCACCACAAATGATCGGCATGGGACTGCTGGAAGCCATCCCTATTGCCGATCTTGAGGCATTGGCCGATCCGGAAGATACCGACAACAACGGGATTTCCGGCAAGCTTAATCAGGTGTGGGATGTCGCCAGCCAGCAAACGCTGCCGGGCCGGTTTGGCTGGAAAGCCGCGGAACCGGATGTGCACCAGCAAAGCATGGGCGCCTTCGCCGGCGATATGGGCCTGACATCGTCCATCAAACCCACCACCGACTGCACCCCGGAACAACAGTGCGAACGGTTTACTCACGGTGGTGAGCCCGAAGTGAGCGACAAGGTCGCCGACTTTGTCACCTTCTACGCCAAGAGTCTGGCGGTACCTGCCCGTCGGGATCTGGGCGCTGAATCCGTGCAGAAAGGCGCCAGGCTGTTCAATGAAACCGGCTGTGCCGGTTGCCACACCCCGAAATACCAGACCGGAGAAGTGGCCGACCGCCCGGATCTGAGCAACCAGACCATCTGGCCCTACACCGACCTGTTACTGCACGACATGGGCCCGGCCCTGGCAGACGGCCGGGACGAGTTCCTCGCTGACGGCAACGAGTGGCGCACGCCACCGCTTTGGGGCATCGGCCTGGCCCAGGTGGTTAACCCCCAGTCCGGTTTTCTGCATGACGGGCGCGCCCGCACGCTGGAAGAAGCCATTCTCTGGCACGGTGGCGAAGCCCGGCCGGCAGCTGACCGCTATCGTCAGATGGCCGAGTCGGAGCGCAGCGCCCTGATCGATTTTCTGAATTCACTCTGAGGATCCACTATGCAACCGATCACCAGACTGTTCTTCGCCTCCGCCCTGCTTGTCTGCACTACGGCGGCACTCGGGGCCAACGCCGATACCCAGGCCCGCGAACAGTGGCATGGCGCAATTCAAAACGGCTACGAATCGCTGGCAACCAAAACCGAACAACTGGCATCGGCGGCGGTCGGCTACTGCAACGCACCGACGTCCGACAGCCGACCGGCCCTGAACGATGCCTGGCTCGATGCCTTCCTGGCCTGGCAGCGGGTCCGCTTTGTTGACTTCGGCCCGGTGGAGAACAACAACCTGTCCTGGCAATTCCAGTTCTGGCCGGACCCGAAAAACCTGGTCGCTCGCAAGGCCCGGTATCTGCTTGGCACCGAAGCCCCCGTTAACACCGAGGTGATCAACCAATCCGGGGTGGCGGTTCAGGGCTTTCCCATGGCCGAATACCTGCTGTTCGACGAGCAACTCAACAGTGGGGAGAACGCCCTGCCCGCAGCCAAAAACTGTGAGGTGCTCTCGGCGGTCACCCGGCATATGGCACGTAATGCCCGGGGGCTCGCAGACAGCTGGGCGAGTTTCAAACAACACTATCTGGACACCGGGCCATACCGCGACACCACCATCAAAGCCGGCATGACGGCGCTTGAAATACTGGAAGAGCGCCGGCTGGCGCAGCCCATGGGGCTAAGGGGCAATGGCAAACGCAATCCTTACATCACCGATGCCTGGCGCAGTGGCCAGAGTCTGATGGCGGTGGAAGCAACAGTGGCAGGGCTCGAGAAATTCTACCTTCCCGGACTGATCACCTTACTGAAAACCGACGGCGAGGCCGAACTGGCAGAGCGCATTCAGAGGCAGTTTGAGGAAGTGGCTGACAACTTTCCGGAAGCCCATGGTGCCATGGCAACGCTCATGGAGAGTGATGAGCGGTTCCGCATTCTGCAAGGGCTCTTTGTGGATGTTTCCCAGCTTTCAACGCTGATCAATGACGAAGCCGCCGTGGCACTTGGCGTAGTGCGTGGCTTCAACTCAAGTGACGGCGACTGAACAGGTATACCCATGCTCATCCATCGCAGAACCCTGATCAAAGCCACCGTCGCCGGAGGCATGGCCGCCACCTTCACCGGCTGCTCGTTGCTCCCCCGCAAAACCGGCCCACAGCCCGAACGCTATGCCGGCGCGGTTGGCCTGCCGGATGGACGCTTTGGCGTGAGTGCCTTTGATCGATCCGGCAACGTTCAGTGGCAGGCGCCGGTAGACACCCGATGCCACAGCGGCTGTAACCGGCCCGGCCGAAAAGATACTCTGTTTTTTGAGCGCCGACCGGGCTGGTCGTTCTATGTTTTCGATGCAGAAACCGGGCAACGCAGACACCGCATTATGGCCCCGGAAGGCGAACACTTTGTCGGCCACGGCGTGTTCTCACCTGATGGCCGGTGGCTCTACGCCACGGCCAGCCGCTACCAGCCCGGCGAAGGCATTGTCGCCGTCTACGATGCCGAGCAGGACTATAAACGGGTGGACACCTTTGAACTGGCCGGCATCGGGCCCCATGAGCTTACCCTGCATCCGGACGGCAACACTCTGGTCATCGGCCTGGGCGGCATTCTGACCCACCCTGATTACGACCGCATCAAACTCAATCTGGATACCATGCAACCGGCCCTGATTCTGATGGACCGCCGGTCCGGCCAGATCGTTGGCCGCTTTACCCCTGCCCACCACCAGCAGAGCTCCCGCCACGTCAGCGTCAGTACCGAAGGCAAAGTCTATGTTGCCTACCAGTACCAGGGCCCCCTCTACGAGAGACCTCCGCTGTTGGCGCGCATAGAAGATGGGCAACTCCGGGAATATCGCTTTGACCCGGAAACCCAGGCCGCTCTCGGCAACTACATCGCCAGCGTGGTGGCCCATCCTGAAAACGACCTGATCGCCGCCGCTTCCCCCGTGGGCGGCACCGCTATTGTCTTCCGCGGCAAGACCGGGGAGCTGGTTGCCAAAGCCCGCATCACTGACTGCGCCGGCATTCAGACTCTGGCAGGAGGCGATTTCCTGGTGTCCTCGGGACAGGGCCGACTGGTGCAACTGAGCGCCGGACAACCTGCGAAAGACATCGCGCGGCTACCGGTACAGTGGGACCACCACCTGGTCTGACCGGCACCGCTGGTCCTCCCGCTTAAGCACACCCGAGCTAACTGGTATGCTTGGCAAACATTTTTCCGGAGGACGGCCCTTTGCCAGCAACCAAACCCGACACCATCGACCAGCTCTACGGACTGATTGCCAACGAAGAGGACGCACGGGTCTGTAAAGACATCCCGGAGGAAGCCTGTCGGGAAGTACCCCGAAACTTCTTCCTGATTCTGTTCAGCAATGTGCTCACCAAACTCGGCGACTTGCTGATCAGCCCCAAGACCGTGCTGGCCTGGCTGATGAGTGCCGTTGGCGCACCGGCTCTGGTAGCCTGGTTGGTGCCTATCCGGGAATCCGGCTCCATGGTGCCGCAGATGGTGATCGCCGCCTGGGTGCGTCGCAAGGCGGTGCGCAAATGGTTCTGGACCCTGGGCAGTTTCGGGCAGGCCGTCAGCGTGGCTGCGATGGCGGCAAGCGTGTGGTTTCTTGAAGGCTATGCGGCCGGTGGCGGCATTGTCGCGGCGCTTATTGTGTTTTCACTGGCCCGGGGATTCTGCTCGGTCTCCATGAAAGACGTTCAGGGCAAGTGTATCCCCAAAACCCGCCGGGGCCGGCTGTCTGGGCTGGCAACCACCATTGGTGGCACCGCCACGGTGGTGCTCACAGGACTGCTGTTCTGGGATCGGGGCGACCCCAGCATTGCGTTCTACACCACATTGCTGCTCCTGGCAGCTACGCTGTGGGTGATTGCCGGGGTTCTGTTTGCCAATGTGGAAGAGTATGCCGGGGAAACAGGGGGCGGTGGCAACGCGATCAACGAGGCTTTTAAAAGTCTGTCGCTGCTACGGGACGATGCGCCCTTCAGGCATTTTGTCATCACTCGTGCACTGCTTTTGTGTTCGGCTCTGGCGTCTCCCTATTTCGTGGTGCTCGCCCAACAGGAATCCGATATTGGCTGGATGCTGGGCGTCTTTCTGCTCGCCAGCAGTCTGGCCAGCTCCCTGAGCGCCAGCTTCTGGGGTTGGGCCGCCGACACCTCCAGCCGCCGAGTGATGATTCGGGGTGCCGCCATGGCCAGCTCGGTCTGCCTGGTGGTTGGTGTTCTGGCACTGGTGCTGGGCCCCGGGTTTGGCGGTGCCTGGTTCTATCCGGTCGCGTTTTTTGTGCTGAGTATTGCCCATGCCGGCGTGCGCCTGGGGCGCAAAACCTATCTGGTGGATATGGCCGGAGGCAACAAACGGACAGACTACACAGCGGTCAGCAATACCGTTATCGGTGTGTTGCTGCTGGTAACCGGGGGGTTCACAGCCGCCATTTCCATGATTTCGGACGTGGCGGTGATTCTGGTATTGGGACTGATGGGGCTGGCGGGCATGCTGAGCGCATTACGCCTTGAAGAAGTGACGGAAGACTGAGCCATCAAGACCCCGTTAAATCGGGGTCTTGCCATCGTTCAGGGCCAGGGCACCTTTGACAATTCGGTAGATCACCCAGATCGCAATACCCAGCAGAATAAACCAGCCCACAATCAGCATGGTGGTAATCACCCCGATGACTGTCCACAGCAAACCAATCCAGAAGGTGCGGATCTGCCAGCGGAAATGGGGCTCTATCCAGGTACCACGGACATCATCCAGTTTGACGTAGTTGATGATCACGCCCACCAGTGCCGTCAGCCCCCCCAGGAAAAAAGACAACGCCTGCAGGATGTAAACCACCACCGCCAGATTCCTCGCAGAGCTGGGCTCCTGTGATTGCTGACCGTCAGGTTTTGCGGGGATATACTCGGTTTCGGACACAGGTGTTCTCCTTGTTACGTCCCTGGCAGTCTATCACAGCCTTGGCTGGAGCCCAGTGCGATCAATTCCCCGCCGGCCGATACCCAACCCGGAAACCGCCCCAGTGCTTACCGTTCACATAGATGGGCACCGACAGGTCGTGCATGATCTCACCGGTGTCCCGGCGATAGGTCTGGAGCAGCATGCTTTCGGTATGACTCCCGCAGCGTATGCCAGTGCGGTCATTGAACAGTCGCTTGCTGCGGCTTTTCACCAGGTCCACTTCCGGATTACCACTCGGCGGGTGGGCAAAATCCTTGTTATGGGTAGGCACATAACCGTCCGGCGCGCAGGCGATGGAGAACACAATGGCCTCATGGGATTTCTTGATGGGCTCCTGTATTGCCGGAAACATCTGGTCAGTAAACCGATCGAAGCTGCTGGAATACTGTTGGGGCTGGGTGTTGGCAATCGGTGTTCGCTTTTTGTCAAACAGCGCCGCTTCACTCAAACGGCCCTCTCGAATTGCCGCCTCAAACAACTGGCCAATCTGCTGCGCCCCTTCCAGTGCTTTCTCATAAAACGGCCGGTGGTAGCTTTCGCTGCTGTTCAGCGCAAAGGCAGCATTCGCCTTCTCCGCCAGCTCCATCAACGTGGAAGCCTGGTCCGCCAGCGATGCCACACTGGTATCACTTTCGGATATATGGTCACGGACAGACTCAATAGCCGAAAACACCTGGGCCAGACTCTGCTCGTTGTTCTGGTCAATCTCGGCAATACGGGCAACCTGCTGCTGAACCCGGTCGGATTGATCCCGAATCTGATCCAGCTGGCCGCCAACGCTCTCTACAGATGCTAGCCCGTCTTCCACGGTTTTCGCCAGAGATTCAATGCGGGACACAATCTTGGTTGTGTCATTCTGAATTTCGTCGAGGGTGTCCGCCACTTCACTGGTGGCCTGGGCAGTGCGCCCGGCCAACTGCCGGACTTCATCGGCCACCACCGCAAACCCGCGGCCCTGTTCACCGGCTCGGGCCGCCTCAATGGCGGCATTCAGTGCCAAAAGATTAGTCTGCTCGGCGATGCCCTGAATGGTGGACGTCACGCCCTGGATCTTGCCGGATTTTTCGTGCAGGGCCTGAATCAACCTGAGGTTCTCTTCCGACTGTTGATGCACCAGGCGCACATTTTCAATGGCCGACACCAATGACTGACGCCCCTCCACGCTGACTTCGCGATTCTGCAATGCCATGGTGGCGGCGTTGGTGGCCTGTTCCGATGATTCCCGAACCGATTCCGTGATCTGGCCGGCGTAATCGGCCATCTGGGCGGTTTCTTCCACCTGTCTGTCCAGGCGCTGCTTCACCTGATCCGCCGCAAACGAGACTTCGGCGGCCGAGATGGCACTCTTGTCGGCACTGGCCGAGAGCGTTTCAACCAGGGCCTTGCCAGCCCGGGCATCGGCCAGAAGCTGCGCACATTGAGCCCGCAACGGGTGGTTATCAGCCAGGGAGCCATCATTCAGGCCGTTAATCCCACGCTCTATTGGTTCCAGCACCCTCAATATCAGATAGCCGGCCGCGGCGGCGAGACCAACCAGGAGTCCGATCAACAGAGACGCGGCATCGAGCCCCATCATCGGAGCCACCAGAATGCAGGCAATACCGAGCGCAACAGCAATGCCCACCCCCCATAAAATTGCAGTGCGATCGAGTAAACCCATGGTGCCCTCATCTTTATCATTGCTAACGCAAGCATGTTGTTATTGCAGGCCATCCCTGAGAGTAAAGAAATGATATGGGTTAATAACTGCTACTTTAGTGTGTTTATCAGCTATCGGCCGCCCCTCGATTTTCTTTATTTGCGGTAGCTACCTTTCAGCGTCACTCACAAGGTGCTTTAGGGCTATAGGTCCACTGCAAAAGTTTCTTCTTCAATATGTCACCGATCTGAATCAAAACTGTCACTTACCTTGGCGATCCTTATTTTCTTCGTCGAACTGCCGACCGTCTTGGTCAGCAAATCGAAACGTCCTCCATTCAGTGTCGTGACATAAGGAGAGTAAAATGGGACATCATCCAGTCGAAGACAGCAATCGAAGCAACAATCGGCCATTTGATGAAGTGATCAAAGCGCGTCTTTCGCGACGTAAACTGCTCACTGGTACAGCGTCTGCAGCCACTGTGGGTGTTCTTGGCTCATTGGGCCTGAGCGGCTGCGGAGGCAGCAGCAGTTCAAACAGCCCTGCCACGAGTCCGGACTCTGTTACGATGAACCCGACACAACTGGGTTTTTCTTCGATCCCGGGTGGAATTGAAGACCGGGTTATTCTACCCCCTGGTTATAAAGCTGACGTTCTCTACGCCAAAGGCGACCCCCTGTTCTCCGGCCTGGCGCCCTTCAAAAACGACGGAACCGATGTTGATTATGACAGTCGATCAGGCGATGAGCATGACGGCATGCATTTCTTCGGCATGAATGCATCAGGACAGTACGATCCCGAGGCGTCCGACCGAGGAATTCTGGTTCTTAACCACGAAAACCTTGAAGACAACACGCTGCATGAGACTGCGACGGCCAAAGCAGATGCCATTTTCGCCAACGACATTCAAGAGCTCAAAAAAATCGTTGACCGTGAGATGAACGGGCACGGCGTCTCCTGTGTCGAAATTCGTAAGGAGAACGGTAAGTGGTCCGTCATCACGGATTCACCCTACAATCGTCGCCTGACTGTTTTCACCGAAATGCAGATGCAAGGGCCTGTTGCAGGAGAAGATTTCGTCAAAACCAAACTGACGCCAACCGGAACAA
Source organism: Marinobacter sp. MBR-105 (assembly GCF_053628895.1). NCBI lineage: Bacteria > Pseudomonadati > Pseudomonadota > Gammaproteobacteria > Pseudomonadales > Marinobacteraceae > Marinobacter > Marinobacter sp. MBR-105. The sequence continues at coordinate 21,278 of NZ_JBRJHG010000014.1, forward strand.
CTCGCTACGGCACGATGAACAACTGTGCCAACGGCTACACCCCATGGGGCACGTATCTCGCAGCAGAAGAAAACTGGTACGCTTATTTTCGCGTTGGCAATGTCGATGCCCTGTCCGAAAAGCAGAAGGGCTGGCTCGCACGTTACGGCATCAGTGGAAATGGCTGGGCATACCGCCAATGGGATGAAGTGCCAGGGGATCAATATCAGCGCTTTGGCGTAAACACCAGCGGCTCAACGGCAACCGAGGACTTCCGCTATGAACCCAACCTTCATGGCTACGTGACCGAAGTTGACCCGTTCCGCCCTACACAAAAGCCCAGGGTACGAACAGGACTGGGTCGTTTTTCCCATGAAGGCGCCTGGGTTGCACCAGCGAAAGAAGGTGCCCCTATCGTTATCTATTCGGGCGATGACTCTCGCCGCGAGTACATGTACAAGTTCGTATCGAAAACAGCGTGGACCGAGTCCGACCGCAATGGTGGTTTGGCGGCAGGCGACAAATACCTTGATGAGGGCACACTCTACGTTGCGGTATTCAATGATGATGGCACCGGTGCCTGGAAGGCTCTGACCATTTCCAATCCGGAGCTCAACGGCGACCACACCTACAATGATGACGGCACAACTTACCAGTACAGCTTTGCCTCTGAGGCAGAAGTTCTAGCGAGCGCCCGCCTGGCAGCCGACGTCTTGGGCGCAACGCCAATGGATCGACCCGAATGGGCAGTGGTGCACCCCACCAATGGCGATGTTTATCTGACATTGACCAACGGTAATCCCAGCAACCGTCCGTCCACTGACCTGGATGCAGTAAACCCCCGTGCGGTAAATTCCAACGGCCACATCATTCGCTGGCGCGAGCAAGACGGAAACCATGCCGCCACCGCTTTTGAGTGGGACATTTTCCTTTTTGGCTCGAGTGCCGATGCTTCCGCAGACTACAATGTTTCTGGCCTCACCCCAGACAACGAGTTCTCAAGCCCGGACGGACTTTTTATCGACCCACGCGGTGTAATGTGGATCCAGACTGATGACGGCTCCTCCGGGATTCGCAGCAAAACGAACAACCAGATGTTGGTCGCCATTCCTGGCAGAGTAGGTGACGGCGAAAGCGTTACGGTCACGACATCTGACAACAACGGCCAGGAATCAGTAAACACTTTCATTGGCGGCGACGCAGATGCGGTCAAGTTGAAACGATTCCTTGTTGGACCAAATGGATGCGAAATAACCGGCATCTCGATGACGCCGGACGCTCGCTCCATGTTCATCAACATCCAGCATCCCGGAGAAGGCGGCTCTAAAGAGGCCTTCAACACCGACGTAAGTAATTGGCCTGCCACTTCCCGCGATGCGACCGCATTCGGTGAGGCTGGCAATAGGCCACGTTCAGCTACTATCGTTATCTACCGCGAAGATGGAGGGGAGCTCGCACTTTAATGGTGGGATAAGGAGACCTTAATAAAAGCCTGGCCAGACTCTGTGCTGGCCAGGCTTTTCACTATTGAAGCGAGTAATTACTGAGTCATTTCGTCGTAGCCTTCTTCCATGGAGTCCGCTGCTTCTTCCATGGCGTCACCCGCTTCATCCGCGGCTTCTTCAATCTCGTCGCCAGCGTTTTCGGCACCTTCCTGCATTTCACCAATCACGCCTTCATCCTGACCCGTGGCTTCTTCCCAGGTTTCTTCGGTGGCGTTAGCGGCGTCGTCCATCATTTCCTCGGCATTTTCACCCGCTTCTTCAAAATCCGCGCCTTCATCGCTCTCGGAGCTGCAGGCAGAAAGTCCAAGCGTGGCAACCAGTGCGAGTGCGCTCAAGGTAAACTTATTCATAACATGTCCCTCTGTCGGTATATGTGTACAACGCCAACAGAGTAGAGGCAGCCCGCGGTCAATAGCAATTACCGGGCGATTACCCTTTCGTTAACCGCTCACCGTCGATCATGATGATGTGGTCCGCTGAGACCACCTGTCCTTTTCCCAGCACCACGAAATCCCGCCCGGCCCGGCTAAGCACTTCCCGGATAACGCCGTGAACCACGCAGACCTGCCCATTCGGGTCCTGATAGATGATTTCTGCCAGCTTCATGGCGCGCGCGTATTCCTGGAGCCGGTGCTGCAACGTCCAGGACATAGTGGCCGGAGATGGATTTATGGCACTCATTCGACGCTTCCCTATTTTTTTTGTTTCCAAAAGTCTGGACCACAAGCTCTGGATTCGCCAGCTGGAGCCTGATTGTCATTAGAGGCCAGTTCGCTTAACCAGACTCTCTTACTTGTTGTATTGCCAGATTGTCCGACATACATTGAACAAACAAACACAACGAGTTCCACGGAGAGCCCATATGAACGCCAAAGTGAAATCCTCGCTCGACACGCACCAGGTCGCCGCGCCCCGGAAAACCGGGGCATCGGATTCAAAAGACACCGCCACCAAGGCCGAGACCTGGAAAGATCCCAAGCGCTATATGTGGCTGTTGGGGCCTGCGCTTCCAGGCATTGGCCTTGCCGCTCTGACTGGCTATGCCCTGGCCCCGAAACGACTGAAGGCTCTGGCCTGGACCGGGCCGGCACTGGTGCACGGCATTATTCCGGCACTGGACCGGGCGATCGGTGAAGACAAGAGCAATCCTCCTGAATCGGCGGTAAAGACCCTGGAGCAGGACAAGTATTACGACCGTATTGTGAAGGCGTTTATCCCCACCCAGTACGCCATGACCTTCATGGGCGCCTGGCTGGCCAGCCGGAAAAACACACCACTTGAGGACAAGATCGGCCTGACCCTGACCGTAGGCGCCATCAACGGGGTAGGCATCAACACCGCCCATGAGCTGGGCCACAAGTCCAATAAACTGAACAAACTGATGGCCATGGCCGCCTTGGCTCCCACCGCCTACACCCACTTTGTGGTTGAACATAATTTTGGTCATCACAAGCGGGTAGCCACACCTGAGGACCCCGCCAGCAGCCGAATGGGCGAGAGTTTCTGGAAGTTCCTGCCCCGAACCGTGTTCGGCGGCATCAAGTCGTCGGTCAAGATCGAAAAGGCTCGGCTGGAACGCAAGGGTAAGAGCTTCTGGAGTTTTGATAACGAACTGCTACAGGGTTGGGCCATGACGGCCGGGTTCTTTGGCGCCACGACGCTGGTCTGTGGCCCAAGGGCGGTGCCGTTCCTGGCGGCGCAGGCGGTTTATGGCGCGAGTCTTTTGGAGAGTGTGAATTACATCGAGCACTATGGCCTGTTGCGGCAGAAGGACAAGAATGGCAAGTATGAGCGCACGAAGCCGGAGCACAGTTGGAACAGCAATCACATTGTGACCAACCTGTTCCTGTATCAGTTGCAACGGCATTCTGACCACCACGCCCATCCGACCCGGAGTTTCCAGGCCTTGCGCCATTTTGAGAAGGCGCCGCAATTGCCAGGAGGGTACGCATCGATGTTGTTGCCGGCCTACCTGCCCCAGTGGTGGTACGAGACGATGGATAAGCGGGTGATTGACCACTATGAAGGGGATCTGTCGAAGATCAACTGGGACCCTGATCGCAAGGAGGAGTTGATGGCCAAGTATGCGGATTACGCTGCGAAAGTGGCGGCGGAGGCTGCGGCTCGGGGGGCAGACTCTGCTTCTGAGTCTGAAGCTGCCTGAGATCTGACTGATTTATTGGCTTGATTGCCGGGCCTAGCCTGTCGGTTATGGTGCCGGCAGCGGGTTGGGGCCACCCTTCCGGGAGACGCCGTGAACCCATCCATGGGGGCTTGAGCGCAGCATCCCTGCTGCGCACACTCCCGGAAGGGTGGCCCCAACCCGCCGCTTTCGCTTCCGTGGGATAGTCGCTGATTCGACGATTCGCTAAGGACTAAATCTCGATTAACAGGACAATCCTGCTACTTGCCTTTGAACACCGCCTCTCTTCTCTCCAGGAATGACTGGATTCCTTCTTTGACATCTTCGCTGGCCATGACCGGGCGTAGTTCCGGGAACAGACGTTCCTTGGCCGCTTCCTGGCCTTCGGACACGGCAATCTTGGACGATTTCAGGCTGCCCTGAACGCCCAGAGGTGCGGCTTTGGCAATCTTTTCGGCGATTTCCATGGCTTTGTTGAACTGTTCGCCGGGTTCAACCAGTTCCTGGATCAGGCCCCACTGGTAAGCCTGTTCCGCGGTCCATTCGTCGCCGGTGAGCAGGTAACGCTGGGCATTGCCCCAACCGATTTCGCGCTGCAGGCGAATGGTGGCGCCACCGCAGGCGAAGATGCCGCGTTTCACTTCCAACTGAGCGAAGCGGGTGCCTTTCGCGGCCACGCGGATGTCGGTGTTGAGCATCATCTCGACGCCACAGGTGAAGCAGATGCCCTGGGCGGCGAAGACCACCGGCTTGGTGAGGCTATCGCCGGTAATATCGAAGGGGTCGAGTTCGCCTTCGCCGGGTTCAATGCCTTTACCGTTGGCGAACACGCCGGCCCAGTCATCCAGTTGCAGGCCGCTGGTGAAGTGGTCACCTTCAGCGTACATCACTGCCACGCGCAGCTCCGGATCGTTCTGGAGCTGGTAATAGGCGGCAGCGATTTCGTGGTACATGGCCCGGTTCATGGCGTTCATTTTTTCCGGGCGATTCAGTCCGATCAGCAAAACATGATTTTTCTTATCAACATTTACCAGAGCCATTGCGCTTTCCTTTCATGTTTTCTTGTCAACAGGCTATGCCCATATACGGGCTCAATCTGCCGGGATCGCTTTCAGGGACCGTCTGTGGCCATGGATGGCCACAGTCGAGCGCACATGGATGTGCTTGTAGCGTGTCCCTGAAAGCGATCCCGGCGGATTGGGCCTACTCCAAACTCAGAACCAATCAGCCTTCATATTCAGACACGTATCATCCTGATTCCGCAGCAGCACCAGATCCTGAGCCACGGTGGGCAATTCCCAGTGGAAGAAGTACTGGGCGGCCTGCAGTTTGCCCTGGTAGAAGTTGCGTTCGCTGTCGCTGTTGGCAGACCCCAGTGCGTGGGCTGCGGCATTGGCCTGCCGCAGCCACATCCAGGCGACGATGATGTGGCCGAACAGGTGCAGATAGCAGCTGGCGTTAGCCAGGGTTTTGTCGACTTCGCCGCCCATCAGGGATTTACCCAGGCTCTGGGTGACTTTTACCGCCTGCTGCAAAGTCTCACTCAGAGACAAAGCCCACTGCTGGCAGCGCTCGGTGGTGGCCGCCTGCAGATCCACCTGCATTTCCTGCATCAGCAACTGCAGGCCGTGGCTCTGGTCCTGCCAGATTTTACGGCCCAGCAGGTCCAGAGCCTGGATGCCGTTGGTGCCTTCGTGGATGGGGTTCAGGCGGTTGTCGCGCCAGCACTGCTCGACCGGGTATTCGCGAGTGTAGCCGGCGCCGCCGTAGACCTGGATTGCCAGATCGTTGGCTTTCGGACCGTATTCCGAGGGCCAGGCTTTGATCACCGGGGTAAGCAGGTCCAGCAGTTTGCCGGCTTCCATCCGCTTTTGTTCATCCGGGTGGGTGTGCTGGTCGTCCATCAGGCGGGCACCATACAGGCACAGGGCCAGGCCGCCTTCACTGTAAGCTTTCTGAGCCAGCAGCATGCGGCGCACGTCGGCGTGGTCGATGATGGGCACCTGCGGGCTTTCGGGGTTCTTTTCGCTGGCTTTGCGGCCCTGCAGGCGGTCTTTGGCGTATTCCAGGCTGTGCATGTAACCCCGGTAGCCGATCACAGCGGCGCCGAAGCCAACGCCAATGCGGGCTTCGTTCATCATCTGGAACATGTACTTCAGGCCCTGATGGGGTTCACCTACCAGGTAGCCGTGGCAGGGGGCATCATCGCCGAAGCTCAGGGCAGTACTGGTAGTGCCGCGATAGCCGAGTTTGTGGATCAGGCCGGCGAGGCTGACGCCGTTGCGGTCGCCCGGATTGCCGTTCTCGTCCACATGGAATTTCGGGACGATGAACAGGGAGATGCCTTTTACGCCCGCCGGTGCGCCTTTGATTTTCGCCAGCACCATGTGAACGATATTTTCGGTGATGCTCTGCTCGCCACCAGAGATGTAGATTTTGGCGCCTTTGATCAGGTAGTGGCCGTCGTCGGTGGGCGTGGCGGAGGTGCGGATGTCTGCCAGGCTGGAGCCGGCGTGGGGCTCGGTCAGGGCCATGGTTCCACTGTAGCGGCCGCTGAGCATATTGGACAGGAATTTGGTCTTCTGTTCGTCGTTGCCGAATACACGAATCAGGTTGGCGGCGGCGGTGGTCAGAAACGGGTAGCCGGCGGTGCCGGGATTGGCGGCGGTGAAGAAGCCGTTGCAGGCCGCCATGACGGATTCCGGCAATTGCATGCCGCCGAGGTCGTAGTCGTATCGGCCGGCGAGGAAGCCGGCTTCGGCGTAGGCATCGAAGGCCTGTTTGACGTCCGGGAGCATTTCCACCTGGCCGTTGACGAATTTGGGTTCGTCTTTGTCGGCGGCGCTGTTGTGGTTGGCGAATTTTTCTTTCGCCATTTTGTCGGCGGTTTCGATGACGGCGTCGAAGGTTTCTTTGCTGTGTTCGCTGAAGCGCTCGCGCTGGATGAGGGATTCGGTGTCCATCACCTCATAAAGTTGGAATGCAAGGTCGCGGCGGTCTATCAGGGTGTCGGTCATTCTTGGTCTCCTGTTGATTGGTCATAGCGTCTCATAACGGCTATGGTTGTTGGAATTGTCATTTCTGACTTATTCTTGGCTGAATCCGCCAACCTTTGCGTTAGCAAGACGGCCACTGCCATGGGGATTCTCTTCCGGGAGACGCCGTGAACCCATCCCTGGGGGCTTGAGCGCAGCTTCCTTGCTGCGCACACTCCCGGAAGAGAATCCCCATGCCAGCGGCCTGATTTAGAGAATGCCGTCATGCCAGTTCATGCAACGCCACAAGCCAGAAAACAGGAATTTTCCCAGTGAAAACCGTCACCATCATCGGCTTTAACGGAGCTCTGGCCAGCGCCATCACCGGTATGATTGACCTGTTTCGTCTGGCCGGGGTGACCTGGGCACGAATCCATGGCGAGCAGCCGACGGCACGGTTCAGAACCCGGCTGCTGACCGAGGATGGCGAGCCCTGCCGATGCATCAATGGCGTGACCTTGCTTGCGGATGGTTCCTGGCAGGATGTTGACGAACTGGGTGCCGATGACTTGCTGATTATTCCGACCATTGGTGCACCTATTGATGAAGTTCTGCAAACCAACCATCCGTTGATTCAGTGGCTTTCTCAGTTTCAGGATGCAACGCCCGGCGATGTTCGGGTGGCCAGTAATTGTACCGGGGCGTTTTTGTTGGCGGCGGCGGGGTTACTGGATGGCCGGGAGGCAACCACGCATTGGGGGTTTGGCGATCAGTTCAGGCGGCAATTTCCGGCTGTAAATCTCCATGCCGAAAAGCTGGTCACGGTTGATGGCCCTGTGGCCTGCGCCGGGGGTGGTATGGCCTGGTGGGATCTGGGGGTGTACCTGGTGGAGCGGCTGGCAGGTGCGCAGGTGGCCCGGGAGTTGGCAAAGGCGTTTGTGATTGACGCCGGGCGCACGAGCCAGGCTCCCTATAGCGTGCTGCAGGCCAAGCGATACCATTCAGACAAGGTGATTCACCAGGTTCAGGATTGGCTGGAGGCGCATTTCAAAGAGCCGGTTTCATTGCCAGAGCTTTCCAGCTTCGCCGGGTTGTCCGAAAGGTCGATGTTACGTCGGTTCCGGCAGGCGACAGGGGATTCACCGTCCAGCTATCTGCAGCTGCTCCGTGTGGAGGAGGCTCGCCGGCTACTCGAATCCTCAACGGGAGGGCTTGAGTCGGTCACCCGGGCGGTCGGATACGAGGATGTGAGCTCGTTCAGCCGGCTGTTTCGTCGGCATACGAAGCTTTCACCGGGCGCCTATCGGGCGAAATTCGGCCGATAGTATGGTGTTACAGGTCACAATTCAGTCTTTGGTAGTGTTTCTGTGGCGCGGGTTATGCATCAAACTGTCTTGTAGGCGATTTTTTGCCGCTGTACGTAAATAATCTTGACAGTATTAACCCTTCGGGGGAGGTCGTTTCCATGAACGCACCGTTGAAGCAGAGCCGGGCCGATGTACTTAACCGGCTATACGATATGAAGCGCAAGCAGCTCGCGCAGGCCAGTCAGCAGGGTAACAGCCTGCGTTGCCAGGTATTGGAAGCCGAAGCAGAGGCGATTTCCAATGCCCTGAAAACCGTTCGATAGCCATTTATCCAGACAACAGCTATCGAACGCCACTTCCGGTCAACTGATGACGTAGCAGGTCACTTTTTAAATGGCTGCCGCGATTTCGGTTCCCTGACGGATGGCCCTTTTGGCATCCAGCTCTTCCGCCACATCAGCACCGCCAATGAGGTGCGCTTTCACGCCTTTATCAGCAAGCTGGTCGAACAGTTCCCGATAGCTTTCCTGTCCCGCGCAGATGATCACGTTGTCCACGGCCAGAACTCTGGTCTCGCCGGTCTTTCCGTCCTTGTCGGTCAGGGTAATATGCAGGCCTTGATCGTCGATTCGATCGTAACGGCAACCCCGGAGCATTTCGACGTCCCGATGCTTGAGGCTGCTTCGGTGCACCCAGCCTGAGGTTTTGCCCAGGCCGCCGCCGACTTTGCCGGTTTTACGCTGCATCAGATAGATCTTGCGGGGCGATGGGGTCTGCGCCCGTTCAGCCAGGCCGCCGGGGCCCTCAAACGTGGGATTCACCCCCCATTCCGCCTGCCATTCAGCCACACTCACCTGTTCGCCTTCCGGGTGCTTGCCAAAGTCGTGAGTCAGGAATTCACTGACATCAAAACCGATACCACCAGCCCCGATCACAGCCACCGACTTGCCCACCGGTTTGTTGTGGCGTAGTACATCCAGGTACCCAAGGACTTTCGGGTGGTCGATGCCTTCAATCTTCGGTGTTCGTGGTTTGACGCCGGTGGCGATGATCACGTCGTCAAAGCCCTGTTCGATCAGCTCGTCGGCCCCCACACGGGTTTCGAGCCGCAGGTCGATTTCCAGCAGATCAATCTGACGCTGAAAATAGCGCAGGGTTTCGTAGAACTCTTCCTTGCCCGGAATACGTTTGGCGTAATTGAACTGGCCGCCAATTTTGTCGTCAGCTTCAAACAGGGTCACCTTGTGCCCCCGTTTTGCCGCCGTGGTGGCTGCTGCCAGGCCAGCGGGACCGGCGCCGACCACCGCTACGCGCCTGACGACAGGCGCTACCGTGAGCACCAGTTCGGTCTCGTGGCAGGCCCGGGGGTTTACAAGACAGGAGGCGCGCTTGGCCTGGAACACATGGTCCAGACACGCCTGATTGCAGGCGATACAGGTATTGATCTCGTCGCCGCGCCCCTGTTCCGCCTTGCGGACAAACTCGCTGTCGGCCAGCAGCGGGCGTGCCATGGACACCATGTCAGCCTTACCGGCAGCAAGGATTTCCTCGCCTTTTTCAGGCGTATTGATACGGTTGGTGGTACACACCGGGATGTCCACCTCGCCATAGAACTTGGCTGTCACATCCGCAAAGCCGCCGCGGGGTACCGAGGTCACGATGGTGGGAACGCGGGCTTCGTGCCAGCCAATACCCGTGTTGATAATGGTTGCACCGGCTTTCTCGATGGCCTTGCCCAGAGTGACGATCTGCTCCCAGGTCTGGCCGCCTTCCACCAGATCCAGCATGGACAGGCGGTAAATAATGATGAATTCCGGCCCGACCGCCTCACGCATGCGGCGAACGATCTCCACCGGCAAGCGCATTCGGTTTTCGTAGGGCCCACCCCACTTGTCGGTTCGCTTGTTGGTGCGTTCACACAGGAACTGGTTGATAAAATAACCTTCGGAGCCCATCACCTCAACGCCGTCGTAGCCGGCGAATTTAGCCAGCTTGGCGGCATTCACGAAGTCATTGATCTGCCGTTCCACACCTTTTGTTGAGAGGGCTCTGGCCTTGAACGGACTGATCGGTGCCTTGGTGGCCGAGGCCGACACAATCAGCGGCTGATAACCATAACGACCGGCGTGCAGCAATTGCAGGCAGATTTTTCCGCCCGCTTCATGCACGGCCCCGGTCACATGACGATGCAGCAAAGCAGTCGCACGGTTATTCATCGTAGACGCGAGCGGGGCCAGCTGCCCCACCAGGTTGGGAGAAAAGCCACCGGTTACCATGAGCCCGACGCCACCTTCCGCCCGTTCGGCAAAATACCGGGCGAACTTGTGGATATTCCAGAAACGGTCTTCGAGGCCGGTATGCATCGACCCCATCAGCACCCGGTTCTTGAGCTCAGTGAACCCCAGATCAAGCGGTTTCAGCAGGTTGGGATAGGCGTTGGTCATGGCGCACTCTCATCGACTATTTATCGGGAGTATACACTTGATCAATGGCAAGTTGACTTGACCTGACCGACGGGCCACGTATCATCGCATTTCAAGTTTGACTGACGGAGCAACCATGACCGCAAGGTCCTTCGGCTGCATTAGAATCACCCGCCCACCCGTTACCGCTGACATCGCGCGGCATCGGGGACGCCTTCCGTATTTCCCGGACCCGCCTGTTTCCTGCTGAATCCACCCGATCCATGCCGACCCGATCCCGATGCTCATCGTGCACGGTGGCTGGTCGGAGACTAGACTCAGGCAAACACGCCTTTGGTACTCATGTAAAAGAACACCGATAACGAGGTTGCGATGTCGCTACCGCTGGTTGTATTTCTGCCATTTCTGGGGGCTATAGCTGCCCCGCTGTTTGCCCTTGGAGGGCGAACAGCAATTGCGATTGCCTCTTCTGTTCCGGCGCTTATTGCCCTGGCTGCCCTGTTTCCGCACTGGGAAACACTGGCCAACGGTGGCACCGTCCTGCAATCCTGGGAGTGGTTACCGGCGATCGGCATTTCCTTCAGCTTCCGCCTCGATGGACTGTCTCTGCTGTTCGCACTGCTGATTCTGATTATTGGCGTGCTGATTATTCTCTATGCCCGCTATTACCTGAAGCCGGCCGAGAATATCGGGAAGTTTTACGCGCTGCTGCTCTGTTTCAAAGGCTCCATGCTGGGCATCGTACTCTCCAGCAATCTCTTGCTGATGATGATTTTCTGGGAACTGACCAGTCTCACCTCGTTCCTGCTCATCAGTTTCTGGAACCACAAACAGGACGCTCGTCGTGGCGCCCGCATGGCGCTGGCGGTGACCGGTGGCGGTGGGCTGGCGTTGCTCGCGGGCATTCTGATCATCGGCAACATTGTCGGCAGCTTTGAACTGGACGATGTGCTGGCGGCCGGCGATGTTATCAAAGCCCACGCCATGTACCCCGTCGCCCTGACGCTGGTACTGCTGGGCGCCTTTACCAAGTCTGCCCAGTTCCCGTTCCATTTCTGGCTACCCCATGCCATGCAGGCGCCAACGCCGGTTTCGGCCTACCTGCACTCCGCCACCATGGTCAAGGCCGGGATTTTCCTGATGGCGCGTTTGTATCCGGCGTTGGCTGGTACGGAACAATGGTTCTACATGGTCAGTTTTACCGGCATGGCAACTTTGCTGATTGGCGCCTACGTGGCCATGTTCAAGCACGATCTGAAAGGGCTGCTGGCGCATTCCACTGTCAGCCACCTTGGCCTGATCACGCTGCTGTTCGGTATGGGTACCGAGCTGGCGGCGGTGGCAGCGGTATTCCACGTCATCAACCATGCCACCTTCAAGGCCTCACTGTTCATGGCCGCCGGTATTATCGACCATGAAACCGGTACCCGGGACATGCGCCGGATTAACGGCCTGTGGCGATATATGCCCCACACTGCCACTCTGGCCATGGTGGCCGCGTCATCCATGGCGGGGGTTCCGCTGCTGAACGGCTTCCTGAGCAAGGAAATGTTCTTTGCCGAGTCCCTGCAACTGAATCTGCCCGGCATCTGGGCCTGGCTGCCACCGATCGTCGCCACGCTGGCCGGTATTTTTGCGGTCGCCTATTCCGCACGTTTTATTCACGACGTGTTCTTTAACGGCAAGCCCGTCAATCTGCCCATCTACCCGCCCCACGAACCGCCCCGGTACATGAAAATCCCGGTGGAGATCCTGGTCTTCGCCTGCATCATGGTAGGCATGTTCCCGGCGGTATCGGTCGGGCCTCTGCTATACGCTGCCGCCCACGCCACCCTTGGCGGCGAGGTGCCGGATTATCAACTGGCGGTTATCCATGGCTTTAACCTGCCACTGATCATGAGTTTTGCGGCTTTCTTTGGCGGTTTGATCATGTATAGCCAGCGCCAGAAGTTCTTTGATTTCCACGCGCGCTTCAAGGAAATCGACGAGAAGGCCGTATTCGAAGCGATCGTACTGCGGATTGTCGACCTGGCGAACGGCTTTACGGCAAGAATCGAGAACGGCTCTCTGCAAAGATACGGCATGCTGCTTGTGGTCAGCGTACTGGCAGTCGCTGCCATGCCACTGCTGGATCTGGGTATCTTCATTGGTGAGACCGGCTTGAGCCCTGTGGACTGGCCCACGGCCATTGCCGCAGGCGTACTGATCATTTGTGCCCTGTTGACGGCTGCCGTGCACCGGCAGCGATTTTACGCGCTGGTTGTGCTGAGCGTGGTGGGCCTGATCGTTGCACTGGCGTTTGCCCGCTTCTCGGCGCCCGACCTGGCCATGACCCAGTTGTCGGTGGAAGTGGTGACCATTGTTCTGCTCATGCTGGCGCTCTACTACATGCCTGGCTGGACACCCGTGGAAACCCCACTGAAACGTCGCTTCCGGGATATCGCCATCGCGGGTATTGCCGGTATTGGTATGACTCTGGTTACCCTGGCCATGTTGACGCAACCGTTCAGTTCGATTTCCGATTTCTTCCTTGAGAACAGCAAACCGGGCGGTGGCGGCACCAACGTGGTCAACGTCATCCTGGTGGACTTCCGGGGCTTTGATACCCTGGGCGAAATCACGGTTCTGGCGATTGCTGCCCTGGGCATTTACGCGCTGCTGAAAAATACGCCGCTGACGCCACCACCCAGTGATGGCGAAGGCCATGCCTGGTCCCGGGATGCCTACCCGTTAATGCTGCGTTTGATCGCCCGGCCACTGTTGCCGCTGTCCCTGATGGTGTCGGCATTCATCTTCCTGCGTGGCCACAACCTGCCCGGCGGCGGATTTATCGCGGGTCTGATCACCTCGATAGCCCTGATCCTCCAGTACATTGCCAGTGGCCTGAACTGGACCCAGGACCGGATTCCGTTCAAATATCACAACGTCATTGGCCTGGGCCTGTTGTTCGCAACCATTGCCGGCGCGGCCAGCCTGGCCTTCGGCTATCCGTTCCTGACCTCAACATTCGGCTATATCACCTGGCCGGTAGTCGGCAAGTTCGAGGTAGCGTCAGCACTGGTCTTCGACCTGGGTGTTTATCTCACGGTAATCGGGGCCACCCTGTTGGCGCTGGTGACCATTGGCCGCATATCGCCGCATTCGGCCATCAAGAGTAAGAGGGAGGGCGCGTAATGGAACTTGTCTATGCATTGGTGATTGGTGCCCTGACCGCCTCCGGCGTTTATCTGCTGCTGCGGGCGCGCACGTTCCCCGTGGTGGTTGGCCTGACACTCCTGTCTTACGGGGTAAACCTTTTCCTGTTCTCCACTGGCCGGCTGGCTACCGGCAAGCAACCGATTATCGGCACTGCGGAAAGCTATGCCGACCCACTGCCGCAGGCGCTGGTTTTAACGGCCATCGTGATTGGCTTCGCCATGACAGCCTTTGTGGTGGTGATGTCGCTACGAAACCTTGCGGATAACGAAGATGACCATGTTGATGGCAAACAACCCTATAAATCGCCAGCACCGGAGCAGGAAGACGAGGAGGTAACCGGTAAATGAACCATTGGCTTACCGCTCCGATTCTGATTCCTCTGCTTGGCGGCATTCTGCAGGCACTGATGGGCTATGCCCCCATCACGCTGCGCCGAACCCTGGCACTGGCAACCACCGTGCTGATCCTGGTCTCGGCCATAGTCCTTCTGGTGCTGGCAAACGACGGCAGTTACCGCATTTATGCTTTTGGCAACTGGCAGCCGCCGTTCGGGATTGTCCTGGTTCTGGACCGGCTGGCCGCGCTGATGCTGGTCATGACCTCTGTTCTGGCCCTGTTCTGTCACCTGTATGCCATCGGCGGCGCCGATGAGGGTAACCGACAGTTCCACGCCCTGTTCCTGTTCCAGTTGATGGGCCTCAACATCGCCTTCCTGACCGGTGACCTGTTCAACCTTTTCGTTGCCTTCGAGGTGCTTCTGATCGCCTCCTACGGCTTGCTGATGCATGGTGGAGGCACCATAAGGACTGTACCTGGCCTCCACTACGTGGTTCTCAACCTGATCGGCTCGGCGATATTCCTGATCAGTGTGGGCATGATCTACAGCGTCACCGGCACCCTGAATATGGCAGACCTTGCGGTCAAGGTTCCCCAGGTAACCGGTGAAAGCCTGAATATCGTCAAGGCCGGCGGCATGATGCTGCTGGTAGTCTTTGGCCTGAAGGCCGCCATTCTGCCGCTGTGTTTCTGGCTGCCCCGTGCCTACTCCAAAGCCACGGCGCCCGTTGCGGCTCTGTTTGCGGTCATGACCAAGGTGGGCATCTACGCCATCCTGCGGGTATACCCGCTGGTGTTTGGCGACGAAGCCGGTGAGCTTGCCAATCTCGGCATGGATTGGCTGTTCCCGATCGCTCTGGCCACCCTGGCCATGGGCGTCATAGGCGCTCTGGGCTCTGGTAGCCTGAAGACGCTTGTGGCCTGGCAGGTGATCATATCCGTGGGCACCCTGCTGGCTCCCATCTCTCTGGGCTCCGAAGCCGGCCTGTCTGCCGCCCTGTTCTATATGCTCAGCACGACCTGGACCGTCGGCGGCCTGTTCCTTGTATCGGAACTGATAGCCAACCAGCGCGGCAGCGCGAACGATCGCATCATCACCGCGCCCAGGATGCATAACCGCACCTTCCTGAGCGTGCTGTTTCTGATCGGTGCCGTTGCCGCCGCCGGGTTGCCTCCGCTCAGCGGCTTCATTGGCAAGCTGCTGATTCTACAGTCCGTTGAGCCCGGTTTCGAAATGGCCTGGCTCTGGTCAGTGCTGCTGGTTGGCAGCTTCCTCACAATCATTGCCTACAGTCGGGCCGGCAGTATTGTTTTCTGGCGAACCGTCGACGGTCACCTGGAAAAGCCAGACCCATTGAATGGTCGGATTTCTGTAGCAGCAGGCGCGCTCACCGCACTGGCGATCGTCCTGGTCGTGTTTGCCGGTCCAATAACACGCTATACCGATGCAACGGCCGAACAGCTACACAATAACAATGCCTATATCGAAATCCTGCAGATGCCTATGGTCGGGGAGGATGACTGATGCTTGATCGACTGAGGTTTCCCCACCCCTGGCTGAGCCTGACCCTGTTCGTCATGTGGCAATTTCTGAGTGACGGCATCAGTGGCGGCAGTATTGTTCTTGGACTGATCCTGGCCTGGATAATCCCCCTGATGACCCAAGGTTTCTGGCCAGATCCACCCACCTTGCTCAAGGCCTGGAAGACACCTGCCTACCTGTTGCGGGTTCTGTGGGACATTGTGGTCGCCAGCGTTGATGTGGCAAGGCTGATACTGAGCCCTCGCGCACCACGGCCGATGTTCATCTGCTACACCCTGGAACTAACGGATCCGCTGGCTATCAGCATTCTAGCCAGCACCATTTCCCTGACGCCGGGCACCGTTAGCGCGGATGTGAGCGATGACAACACACTGCTGCTGATTCATGCCCTGGACGCCGAGGACGAGCAGGAAGTCATCGACACTATCCGGAACCGGTACGAAAAGCCTTTGCTGGAGATGTTCCAATGATGCTAACCGCGCTCTACATCACCATTGCCATGGTCACGCTGGCCGCCTTGCTGAACGTGTACCGCCTGATCAAGGGCCCGGATGCGCCGGACCGGATACTGGCGCTGGACACCCTCTACATTAACGCCATCGCATTGATCATTCTGTTGGGCATCACGCTGAAAACACGCATGTACCTTGAGTCTGCGCTGCTGATTGCGGTTATGGGATTTGTTGGAACCGTCGCCATGGCCAAATACCTCAAGCGCGGCAGCGTCATTGAATAACCCGGAGGACACCCTATGAGCACCTTCGCAGAATACGCCATTTCCGCCATGCTGATTATCGGTGGCGTTTTTACCCTGATCGGTGCCATTGGTCTGGCTCGACTGCCGGATTTCTACACCCGACTACACGGCCCAACCAAAGCCACCACGGTTGGCGTTGGCGCCATCGTGATCAGCTCCGTGATTTACTTCAGCACGCTTGGACGAGGCATCGGGATAGAGGAAATCCTGATCACGGCGTTCCTGTTCATGACGGCGCCCATCAGCGCCAACTTCCTGGCAAAAGCCGCGATGCACCTGGAAGTCAGAACCTCCAAGAACACTCGCGGTCAAAGCTGGGATCAGTGAGTCCCTTGCAACCATGGGCTCGGTGAGCCTTTTGTAAAAAAGGATCGTATTTATCAAAGGGCTACCGGCAACCAGAATCTGTAAAAACACTTAAAGTCAGGCCTTAAAGGAGCCATCTCCCATGATGTTACTGGCTGTGCTATCCGGTTTTTTGCTGGCGGTCGCGGTACCGGCGCTTTATCGTTTGGCAGGCAGTTACATTGGCTGGGTATTGGCTCTGCTCCCCGCTTCCCTCACAGCTTACTTCGCCAGCCTGATTCCCTCGATCCGTGGTGGTGAAAGGCTCCTGATTGAAACGCCCTGGATGCCGGGGCTCGGGATAACCCTGGACTTCATGGTCGATGGCCTGTCCCTGGTGTTTGCCCTTTTGATCAGCGGCATCGGCACCTTCATTCTGATCTACGCCGGTTCTTACCTGAAAGGCCACAAAGACCTCGCCCGGTTCTACGTCATCATGCTGTCTTTCATGGCATCCATGCTTGGACTGGTGCTTTCGGACAATCTCATTACCTTTTTTGTGTTCTGGGAACTGACCAGCATCACTTCCTACATGCTGATCGGCTTCAACCATGAAGATGCCGAGGCACGAAAGTGTGCGCTCCAGGGCCTGTTCGTAACCGCCGGTGGCGGGCTCGTGTTGATGGCGGGCCTGATCCTGCTGATTTTTATCACCGGGGATTCCTCCTTCTCGGGCCTTCTGGCGTCAGAACTGTCCATTCATGAGCATCCGCATTACACCGCGGCCGCGGTCTGCATACTGATTGGCGCCTTTACCAAATCCGCGCAGACGCCTTTCCATTTCTGGCTGCCAAACGCCATGGCGGCACCCACCCCGGTTTCGGCCTACCTGCATTCTGCGACCATGGTGAAGGCGGGCGTGTATCTGCTGGCCCGCCTGAATCCGTCAATGAGCGGAGACATGTTGTGGAGCGGCTCCCTGTTGGTGTTTGGTGCATTAACCATGCTCACCGGCGCCTATCTTGCCTACAGCAGCACCGGCATCAAGAGGGTTCTGGCTTATTCCACGGTGATGGCGCTGGGCACCCTGACCATGCTGGTGGGTGTGGGTACTGAACTGGCCATCACAGCTTTTATCTGCTTCCTGGTGGCCCACTCCCTGTACAAGGGCGCCTTGTTTATGCTCGCCGGCGCCCTGGACCACGAAACCGGCACCAAAGATATTACCCGGATGGGTGGCCTGAGGCACAGCATGCCCAAAACGGCCGTCATTACCGGGCTTGCCGCCCTATCACTGGCAGGGCTTCCACCACTGTTCGGGTTCGTGGCCAAGGAACTGTTACTGGAGTCGCTGTTGAATGCGCCAATATGGCAAACCGGGCTTCTGGTGGCCGCCGTTCTCTCGGCCATGCTGGTGGTGGCCGTCGCCGGTCTGGTGTTTATCAAGCCCTTTTTCGGGCCGGTTGTTAAAACGCCCAAACTGCCCCACGAGGCTCCGTTTGCAATGCTGATCGGCCCCGGCGTGCTGACACTGCTCGCCCTGGTTTTCGGAATCATGCCATCTCTGCCCGCAAATCTGGTTCTGGACGCCGCTATTTCAGCAGTCTCCGGCTACCCGGTAGAAACCGCCCTCGCCCTCTGGCATGGCATCAACCTTCCCCTGATGCTTTCCGGTCTCAGTCTCCTGGCAGGCTCGTTCCTGGTGGTAGGCTGGCGCCGACTGCAGCCAACCCTGTATGCGCTTAATACCGCCGCCAGCCGAATCGGCCCCGAGGCGGGTTATTTCCGCTTCATGGAAGGTATCAGTCAGGTTGCGGGCTGGCAGACCCGGCTCCTGCAGAACGGCGTTCTCGGAATCTATCTTCTGGCACTGGTTCTTGTCACCTTCTCTCTGGCAGGCTATACCCTGCTGACCCGGCATGGTCTCCAGCTGGATTTTGACTTCAGTGACAGTTATTTCTACGAGTGGGGAATCGCGCTGCTGATTGTCGCTGCGACCGTCTTTGCCTGTGTCACCCGGTCCCGGCTTGGCTCGGTTGCTTCGCTGGGGGTACTGGGCTTTGGTGTGGCCCTGACCTTCATTCACTTCAGTGCACCGGATCTGGGCATTACCCAACTACTGGTGGAGACCCTCACCGTCATTCTGCTTGTGCTGGTGCTGTTCCGGCTGCCACCGTTTGCCAAGCTGTCCTCGTCCTGGGAACGTTACCGGGACCTGTCTGTCGCAGTGTTTGCGGGCGTGGTGATGACGCTCATCATTCTTGCTGTTCTGGATATCCAGTACTTTGACAGCATTTCCAGCTACTACGTTGAAAACAGCTATGGTCTGGCGTTTGGCAAAAATATCGTCAACGTAATTCTGGTGGACTTCCGGCAACTGGATACTCTGGGGGAAATATTTGTACTGGGTCTTGCCGCAATTGGCGTTTACTCCATGATCAAGCTCAGGGCGGAGGACCAGTACAAGCCATGAAATCCAACACCGTGATTCTCCACACCGCGGCATTGGCGATCATGCCGCTGCAGCTGATGTTTTCGGTGTTCCTGCTTTTGCGCGGGCACGACGAACCCGGCGGCGGTTTCATCGGGGGCCTGGTCGCTGCAAGCGCGTTTGTTCTCTACGCCTTCGCCTTCGGCGCGGAAGCCACCCGCAAACTCCTTCGGGTGCACCCGAAGGATCTCCTGGCAGCCGGCCTGCTGTTCGGGCTGGCATCCACAATTCCGGCCCTGTTGTCTGGTCAGGCCATGCTCACCGCCCACTGGTGGGAGCTTCCGCTGCCGGGTGACAGCTACCTGAAGTTATCGACCGTACTCGTCTTCGACATTGGCGTGTATCTGGCGGTCCTTGGCACACTGATGACATTCGTGATCGGTCTGATGGAGGTTGAGGGATGAGGCGAACACAGTTTTTTGAACGGGGAGCATCGCTATGGAAAGCCTGATGGCCCTTGTGGTTGGTGTCTTGTTCGCGGCCAGTATCTACATGATGCTCAGACGCTCCATCGTGAAAATCGTTATTGGCCTGATCATTCTGAGCAATGCGGCAAACCTGCTGATTTTTGTGGTGTCGGGTCTAACCCGGGGCGCACCTCCGCTGATAGCCGACGGCGCGAAGCAGATGGCTGGAACGGTGGCAGATCCGTTACCCCAGGCCCTCATCCTTACGGCTATCGTGATCGCGTTCAGCGTTCTGGCCTTTGCGGTGGTTCTGATCCGCCGGGCATACGAAGTTGTGGGCACCGATGATCTGGACAAGATGAAGGATACCGACACTTGAACCTGGAAGTTGTTCTCCCGATTCTGATCCCCCTGACCGCCGGCGCCCTGTCCCTGGCGCTGTGGCGCTCGGTTCAGCTGCAACGCCTGGTTGGCGTGGTAGCCACCGCTCTTTTGCTGGCCGCCAGCATCTGGCTGATGCGCTCAACCATCGACAAAGGCTTTCTGGTGGTTGAAATGGGCAGCTGGCCGGCGCCGTTCAGCATTGTGCTGGTGGCGGACATCCTCAGCGCCATCATGATTGTGCTGACTGGCATTATCGGGCTCGCCATCGCCATCTACTCCCTGGCTTCAACGCCTCCGGGCCACGAAAGGTTCGGCTACTACCCGCTGATGCACCTGTTGCTTGCCGGGGTCGCTGGTGCCTTCCTGACCGGCGATATTTTCAACCTCTTCGTCTGGTTTGAGGTCATGCTGCTGGCCTCCTTTGCCCTGCTCACCCTCGGTGGCGAGCGTGCCCAGATGGAAGGCGCCATCAAATACGTTACCCTGAACCTGTTTTCATCGGCCCTATTCCTGTCAGCCGTCGGCCTGCTGTACGGCATGGTGGGCACCCTCAACATGGCGGATATCGCCCAGAAGGTAAGCCGGGTTGATGATCCAGGCATGATCACGGTGGTGTCGCTCATGTTCATGGTGTCGTTCGGTATCAAGGCGGCGGCATTCCCACTGTTTTTCTGGCTCCCGGCCTCGTACCACACCCCTCAGGTCGCAGTATCCGCACTGTTTGCGGGATTGCTGACGAAGGTCGGGGTGTATGCGCTCTATCGGGTATTCACACTGATATTCACCCAGGATGTTGAATACACCCACACCATCCTGCTCTGGGCGGCGGCACTGACCATGCTGACCGGTGTACTCGGCGCCGCCGCACAGTTCGAGTTCCGCAGGATTCTGTCCTTCCACATCGTCAGCCAGATCGGCTACATGCTTCTGGGACTAGCCTTGTTTACGCCCCTGGCGCTGATTGGCGGTGTGTTTTACATCATGCATCACATCATCGTTAAAACGAATCTGTTCCTGGTGAGCGGCATCACCTATCGCCTGCTGGGCAGCTATGAGCTGAAAGACCTGGGTGGCGTGTATCGTCAGCGCCCTTACCTGGCGTTACTATTCCTGATTCCGGCCCTGTCGCTGGCAGGTATTCCGCCCTTGTCCGGCTTTTTCGCCAAGTTCGTTGTTGTCCGTGCCACACTGGAATCCAGCGAATATCTTGTCGCAGCGGTCGCCTTGCTCGTGGGCTTGCTGACCCTCTACTCCATGATCAAGATCTGGGCGGAGGTGTTCTGGAAGAAAGTCCCCGAGCACGTTACCGACACCAGACGGCTCAATGGTGACATCAAAGACAAACGCAGTTGGGCCTACTACACCCCGGTGGTCGGGCTTGCGGTGTGCACACTGATTATTGGCCTCTATGGTCAGCCCATTTACGTGCTTGCAGAATCCGCCGCCGAGCAGCTGATGAACCCGCAGCTTTACATAGAAGCGGTTCTGGGAGGGCAACCTGAATGATCGGCCTGTTCTGGAATTTACTGCTGGCTCTGGCCTGGGTAACCCTCACGGGCAGTATCACGGCCATGAACCTGCTGGCAGGTTTTATCTTTGGCTACGTCGCCCTCATGGTGCTGCAGAAACAGGTGCCGGTGTTGAAAGGGTATTCCCGCCGGATTCCCCGTCTCGCCGCTTTCCTGGTGTATTTCCTGAAAGAACTGGTGAAGTCGAATCTGAGGGTCGCCTATGACATCGCAACGCCTGTCTGGCACATGAAGCCGGGGGTGATCGCGTTTCCGCTCCGGGCTGAGACCGATATGGAAATTCTCTTTGTCAGCAGTGTTATCTCTCTCACACCCGGGACCCTGAGCCTGGACGTTTCTGATGATCGAAAGGTGCTGTTTATCCATGCCATGTTTCTTCACGAGGAAGAGCAACTCAGAAACGACCTTAGAGAACTCGAACGCCGAATCCTGAAGGTGACACGCTAGGAGGCCAGTCATGCTGAATGTGGTGATCAATATTGTCTATCTCATGCTGTCACTGGCGTTGCTCTTCGCCTTCATTCGGCTCACCCGGGGGCCATCCCTGCCGGACCGGGTGGTCGCACTGGAGCTGATCGCCTCCATCGTGGTTGGCTACGTGGGTGTGCACGCGATTGATACCGGCGTAGCCAGTTTCCTGGATGTTGCCATTGTTATCGCCCTGACAGCCTTTCTGGCAGCCATCGGCTTCGCCAGATTCGTGGAGCGCGGAGGCGTTAAGAATGATTGAAATACTGGTATCCGTTCTGCTTCTGGCAGGCGCTGCTTTCATGGTACTGGCCGCCATCGGCGTTCTCAGGTTGCCCGATCTCCCCACCCGTATGCACGCCACGACCAAAGCCGGTGCCCTCGGGGCCATGATGACCATGGGTGGCGTGGCGTTCTATTTCGGGGATAGCACCGTGGCCGCTCGCGCCGTTGCCATTGTTATCTTCATTCTTTTGACCGCTCCCATTGCCGCCCATGTCATAGGCCGGGCCGGTTATTTCACCGGCACCAAACTCTGGGCCGGCACCATCAAGGATGAGCTGCAGGAACGATATGACCCGGTTACCCACAAACTCAATAGCGGGCTCGAGGAGCTAAAGCACGGGCAGCCAACCCGAACTGGAAAAGGTACCTCAAACCAATAGTTTGTGATTGGCAGCACAGGAATTTCCAGTATAGTAGGCTGCAAACCATTTCAAGGAATACCAGACATGCTGACAGTCAATGAATACTTCGATGGCAAGGTAAAATCAGTGGCTTTCCAGTCCAGCACACTGCCTGCCACAATCGGTGTTATCAGTGCCGGAGAATACGAATTCGGCACCTCAGAAAAAGAAACCATGACGGTCGTCAGCGGTGAACTGACCGTGCTGCTGCCAGGCCAGCAAGACTGGCAAACCTTCGGCGCCGGCGAGAGCTTTGAGGTAGCGGGGCAAGCAAGCTTCAAAGCAAAAACGGATGCCGATACTGCTTATCTCTGTACCTACGGATAAGCCCCACTCAGCCCGTCTTTCTTACCGTGACAACAAACATAAGCAGAGAAAGAGGACAACAACATGGCACAAACCCGAATTCTCGAACCGGCTGACAATGCCCACCAGTACCAGCTCCTGATCAAGCGGTTGCTGATGTCCGGCCCCCGCTACAACCCGGACCAGGAAATCGTTTACGCCGATCGCAGCAAGTACACCTACAAGGACCTTGTCAAACGCATCCATCGACTTGCCAATGCCCTGACAGACGCCGGTATCAAACCCGGCGATACCGTGGCTGTGATGGATTGGGATACCCCGCGGTACCTGGAGTGTTTCTTTGCGATTCCGATGATTGGCGCCATACTGCACACGGTCAACGTGCGCCTGTCGCCGGAGCAGATCGTTTACACCATGAACCACGCCGAAGACGACGCGGTACTGGTGCACGATGACTTCCTGCCCATCATCGAGGGCGTGAAAGACGAGATCAAAACCGTCAAAACCTGGATTCAGGTAACCGACAGCGACAAGCCGGGCAACGCCTCTTTCGACACCCACGGCGAGTACGAAGCCCTGCTCGCGGGGGCCAGCGACCACTTCGACTTCCCCGATTTCGACGAGAACAGCGTCGCCACCACTTTCTACACCACCGGCACCACCGGTAACCCGAAAGGCGTGTATTTCAGCCACCGCCAGCTGGTACTGCATACGCTTTCCATGGCCGGCAGCATCTCCCATTTCGACGAAATGCCGCTGTTGCGTTCATCGTCGGTGTATATGCCGGTCACGCCCATGTTCCACGTTCACGCCTGGGGCGTGCCTTACGCGGCCACGATGATGGGAATAAAGCAGGTCTATCCCGGTCGCTATGAACCCGAGTTGCTGGTGGATCTGCTCAAGGAGCACAAAGTCAGCTTCTCCCACTGCGTGCCCACCATCATGCAGATGATGATGGCGACCGAGTCCATCAAGACCGCGGACCTGAGCAACTGGCATGTGCTCATCGGTGGCAGCGCCCTGACTAAAGGCCTGTGCGATGCGGGGGCGAAACTGGGCATCAAGATGTTCACCGGCTACGGCATGTCGGAAACCTGCCCGCTGCTGAGCACCACGCACCTCTCCCCGGCGGATCTTGAACTGCCCCTGGAGCAGCAAACCGCAATCCGGGTGAAGACCGGTAAAGCCGTGCCCATGGTGGAACTGGAAATTGTCGATCCTGATGGCAAACCGGTACCCCATGATGGCGAAGCCAAGGGTGAAGTGGTCGCCCGGGCCCCCTGGCTGACCCAGAGCTACTTCAAACAGCCGGACAAAGGCGAGGAACTGTGGCAGGGCGGCTGGTTGCACACCGGCGATGTGGCCTCCATGGAGCCGGATAACACGCTCACGATCAAAGACCGCATCAAGGATGTGATCAAGACCGGGGGCGAATGGCTGTCGTCGCTCGACCTTGAGAACATGATCAGCCAGCACCCGGCCGTTGCCGGGGCTGCGGTCGTGGGTGTGCCCGATGAGAAATGGGGGGAACGGCCCTACGCCCTGATCACCCTGAAGCCCGGAGAATCCATCTCTGAGCAGGATATCAAGCAGCACCTGCAACAGTTTGTCGACAGTGGCGACATCAACAAATGGGCGATTCCCGAGCAGATGCGGTTTGTGGAGGACATCCCGAAGACCAGCGTCGGCAAGATCAACAAGAAACTGATTCGGGATCAGTTGAAGGACTAGGGTCCCGAGAAACCAGAAACGCCGGCGTCCTGGCAACAGACGCCGGCGTTTCTGGTTGTGCGGTTACCTGAATCTTCGGCTGCTCAGAGACCGGAGAAGGTGAAGTCCACCTCGGGACTCCTGCCAGCCACAATATCCGCCAGAGCGGCCGCCGAGCCGCAGGAGTGGGTCCAGCCCAGGGTACCGTGGCCGGTATTCAGGTACAGATTGCTGAAATGGCTCTTACCGATGTAGGGCACATTGGAGGGTGTGGCAGGCCGCAGGCCGGTCCAGAACTCGGCCTGGTCCCAATAACCGGCCTCGGGCATCACTTCCGCAGCCCGGCGGACAATGGCTCGGCAACGGGTAAAGTTCAAGTCGCGACTGTAACCATTCAACTCTGCCGTGCCGGCCACGCGCATTCGGTCTCCCAGGCGCGAGTAAACCAGCTTGTATTCGTCGTCGGTCAGGCTGACGTTAAAGGCCGCTTCTTCGTTTTTCACCGGCACGGTAATGGAATAGCCCTTGGCCGGATAGATATTCAGGAACATCCCGAGCTGGCGGGCAAGTACCGCACTGAAACTGCCCAGGCTCAACACATAGCTGTCCGCCCTCAGGGTGTGGTGTTTGCCGTCTTTCAGTGCCAGCACGCCCAGAATCCGGTCACCCGCCCGATCAAAACCCAGGACTTCGGTGCCATATTCAAAGGCCACCCCTGCTTCTTTACATTTCTCAGCCAGTGCCTGGGTAAATTTACGGGCATCCCCGCTTTCGTCATCGGCGGTGTAAGTGGCGCCGGCAATTCGATGACGGATCGGCTCAAGCGCCGGCTCCAGCTCAACCGCACGGCCGGCATCGATAACCTGACGGTCACAGCCCAGGTCACGCATAATGCGGGAAGGTTCCAGGGCCGCATCAAACTCGGCAGGATTGGTGTAGAAATGCAGAATGCCCTTCGCCAACTGGTCATAATCCAGAGTCAGTTCTTCCCGCAGCGACTGCAGGCAAGAACGGCTGTAGGTGCCGAGATTGACCATCTGGCGGATATTATGGGCGGCTTTGGCGGAGGTACACTGGGCCAGGAACGACAGCGCCCAGCGCCACTGATAGAGGTCGAGCCGCGGCCGGAACAACAGCGGGGCATCCGGTTGGAACAGCCATTTAGCGACTTTCAGGGGCGCCGAGGGATTGGCCCACGGCTCGGCATGGGACACCGACACCTGCCCGCCATTGGCGTAGCTGGTTTCCAGCCCTGACTGGTTCTGGCGGTCGACCACGGTTACCTGGTGCCCCTGTTTCTGCAGGTACCACGCGGTGGTGATACCAACGACGCCTGCCCCAAGTACCGCTATGTGCATGCCTGCCTCCCCTGATTGATCAACTGTGGTGGCTTCAGAACGTTAGCCGCCCGCGCGCTTGACGGTCCAGCCTTCCTGCTCCAGTAACGGCACCAGAATATCTCGCTGGTCGCCCTGTATCTCCACCACTCCGTCTTTTACTGTACCACCTGTACCGCATTTGGCCTTTAGCTGTTTGGCGTAGGCTTTCAGTTCTTTGTCGTCGAGCGGAATACCGGTCACCAGGGTCACGCCCTTGCCTTTGCGCCCCTTTGTCTCCCGGCTGACGCGCACAATACCGTCTCCGACCGGCCTCTGCGCTCCCCGGCAGGTGCAGTCATCCACCGGGTTACGGCACTCCGGGCACATCCGCCCCTGGTCCGTGGAGAACACAAGGCCGCCTTTGCGCTTGTTCATACCCATGGTTACGCCTTTATCTGCAATCAGTTCAGGCCCGGAGGGTATTTGGAAAACATTTCCGAGACAACCTCGTCAATCAGTTTCCGACGGGTTTCCGGCGACTGGTTTTCATTGAGATAGCGCCGGCTCGCGGCTTGCCAGACCACTTCCTCGGTGGTCCGATCAACCATTCTCACCACCAGTTTGCCCTCGGTTACCTCTCGCACCGGTGGCGGCGATGAGAGGCCCCAGCCGAAGTTGCCATGGCCGAACCCGAACCCCAGGCCAACGCCTACCTGCTCAAGCCGTTCCTCTGCCACAATCTGCCAGCTGATCAGAAGATCGGCTTCAGTCTCCGTCACTTTTTTCATCGCCTTCCGGTTCAGCTCGCGCTCTACCGCGTCCCGAACCCGGGCGTCATCCAGCGAGGTGAAACCAGAGTCCTGGGCGTTGCTGGCAAAGGCCCAACTGCTGTAATTGCCAAAAACGGTGGCTGGATTGTAGTCGGTCACCACATTGCTGGCACAGCCGGTTATGGCCAACGCCAAAGCAGCGATCATCATAATACGCATAGGCTTAACTCCGTTGTTCCCATATGTCTCCAGTATACGCGTGCCCAGGGCTACCGGCCTGCCTCAGTCAGTCAGGTTTCAAAACGGTAATCCATCTTCTGGGACTCACAAAAAGCGCTGAAGTCCTGTTGCTGAGCCACAGGCAAGGAAACGCTGGCTGTCACCCGCGTAGTATAGGAAATCGCGTCGATACACCCTTCATGACCGTCGCACCAGTGCCGCAGCGGTTGCTCATCGGCAAACCCGAACTGCACCGTTGCCTGCACACGTGCCTGCTGCACCACGCGGTCAACGGCGGACAAGACACTTTCAGCGGCGCCGGCATAGGCCCGAACCAGGCCACCGGCTCCGAGCTTGATACCACCAAAATAGCGGATAACGATCACCAGCACGTCACCCATATCCTTGTGCTGGATCACGCCCAGAATGGGTTTGCCGGCAGTTCCGGAAGGCTCACCATCATCATTCATGGCAGCCTCGGCCGCAGAGCCGGGCCGGCCGATCTGATACCCCCAGCAGACATGACGGGCATCGGGGAAGTCGCGGTGGGCCTGGTCAACATATGTACGTACGTCGTCCCGGTCACTGACGGGATACACTCGGGCAATAAAGCGGCTTTTCTTCACTTCCGTTTCCCGCTCAAGGTATCCTGCAGGAATCGGGTAATCCTTACTCATGGGCGATCCTATGACGACCGAAGACAACGAACAGACCCAACCCGGGACCGCGGCCCCTGCACGGATACGCAAGGCCGCCTGCGGCATCCGGTTTGATGAGGATGAGCTGCAGGAAGGCATTGATTTTTCTGCCGCCAGCAAGCTGAAACCGGGCAGTGACAACGCACCGGATCAAAGCCCGAGCGCCGATTCCTCAGCCTCCGACAAAGACCGGTAGCTCAAGGGCCACTTCCAGGCCACCCTCGTCCCGGTTGCGGGCACTGATGTGCCCGTCGTGGGCCTGAATGATATCACGGGCAATAGCGAGCCCCAGCCCCCAACCTTTGCCACCACGGGATTTGTCAGCCCGGAAAAACGGCTCAAACAAGTGTTGTAGCAGGTCTTCAGGAGCACCCGGCCCCTCATCAGCGACGATCAAACGGATTCTCTCATTGCCCGTGGACAGAGAGAGCTTCACCGATTTGCCCGGCGGCGTGTGGTCCAGGGCATTTTGCAGCACGTTATCAAACGCACGCTGCAATAAACCACCGTCGCCAAGCACAGACACCGCTTTGCTCTCCTCCGAGGCCACCAGTTTGCACTCCACGCGCTGGTGCTCAGCATAATCGGCGGCATCCTGAAGCACGTGATTGACCAGGACCATCGGCTTGACCGGCTCACGCGCCATATCACCGCCGTTCTCGGACACCCGGTACAGGGTCAGAATCTGGCCGGTCATGGTTTCCAGCCGCTCGTTCTGGCGCAGAATACTGGTCATCAATGCCTCATCGGCGCCGCTGTCCGAAGCCAGTTCAATCGCCACCCGCTGGCGTGCCAGCGGAGTACGAAGATCATGGGAGATATCCCGCAACAGCTGGTTCTGACGATCCAGCAGCTGGCACAGCCGGTCTGTCATACCGTTAAATGCAGTCGCCAACTGGCCCACTTCATCACGGCGCCGAGCAATGCGACCAGCAACCCGCAGCCCAGTATCCCCCCCGGCAATCGCCCGGGCCGTCCCCTCCATGTGTCTCAACGGCCGCGAGACCATTCGCGCAATCCACCAACAGGCCAGGGAGATCAACAGGAACGCCAGCCCCATCTCCACAAACCGGAACATTCTCGGGTCCAGCCAACCATCGCCGCCCATCCGGGGCCAGGCAACTAGCTGATAGCCCTCCTGCAGATCCAGAACAGCTGGCCTGTGGGGGTACCAACCGGACTGGATGCGTTCCCGAATCGCCCGGGGCAGTCGATGCTGGCCCTGCTCCTTTTCGATCAGCATCAGGTGCAAATCCAGGCGTTCACCTTCCGAACGCAAAAAACGCCAGGCATCCCCCCGACCCCGCTGTTCACGAATGACTAGAGCCTCGCGAGCCAGTTCCTGTAAACCCACCTGGCGTTCAATCGCCTGGCGTTCCCGGTCCAACAGATAACGCGAGGCAAGGTGGCTGGCCACCACGGTTACCGCCATGGCCAGCCAGATGGATAGAAAAATCCGCCAGAACAGAGGAAACATGAAACGCTTCATCATGTGGGTATCCGGTAGCTGTATCCCAGTCCTCGCACCGTCTCGATGCGGGGCGGGTCATCATTGCCCAGTTTCTTGCGAAGATTGCTGATGTGCATATCCAGAGTGCGGTCGTAGGCCTCAAGGCGGCGCCCCAGCGCCCACTGCATGAGATCGGTCTTGCGGACCACGCTGCCGGCATGGGCCAGCAACACCTGAAGCACTTCATACTCGGTGCCCGTCAGTTCCAGGGGCGCGTCATTCTGGTAGATGCGGCGCTGACCGGGCTCCACCCGCAAGTCACCATAAGTCCGGCTGGCGTCCACCTCGGTTTTCTGATCCCAGGCGATACGACGAAGCAGGGCCTGAAGCCGCGCCACCAGCTCTCTGGGATTGCAGGGCTTGGGAATGTAATCATCGGCGCCCACTTCAAAGCCGACGATTCGGTCGGTTTCATCGCCACGGGCCGTCAACAGGATCACGGGTAGGTGCGTCTTGCCCCGAAGTTCCCTCAGAACATCCAGACCATTGATATCAGGCAGCATGATATCGAGCACCACAATGTCACAATCCTGGCCCAGAGCGAGAGCCAGTCCATCACGACCATTGGCGGCCTCACGCACACTGAAGCCCTGGCTGGCAAGGTAGCGGGCCAGCAGCTCACGTAACTCATCGTCATCTTCAATCAACAGTACCCGGTTCTGCATCGTCTTCTCTCTGGGATGTGCCGGTCACAGTCTAGCATGGCCATCCTGCAGCGCTGCGGGCGGTCTCCCGGCCTTTACCGAACCTTTACGTAGCCCTGACACCATCTGACGTTGCGTCCGCGTAGCATGGCCATCATCCATTGTGAACAACGACGAGGAAAGACCAATGAAAGTAAAAACCACCCTGTTAACCGCCGGTGTACTGGTGGCAAGTCTGATGGCCGCCAGCCCGGCTGTTCTCGCGGAACGGCACGGCAAACACAACCAGAACGGTAAGTGGGACAAACAGGAACTGTGCGAGAACTTCCGTGAAGGCAAACGCCCCTTTAACCGTGAGGAGCGCCGGGCCGAGAGGGAAACGTATCGGGCAGAAATGGCCGATCGCCTGAAACTGAATGAGGAACAGCGCCAGATCTGGGCGGAGATTCATCAGGAACGACAGGCCAAACAGGAAAAACGCATGAATCAATGGCAGGAAAAAATGCAGCAACGCTGTAGCAACAGTGGGAAGCAAGACAAGGAGTGATCAAATGGCGGGTTCTGGCGTATGGTAGAAGGTATTCGTCAACGACCTGAAACCAACCATGTCAGAAAACGCGCCACGCGAACTCACTCTGGAGACCCGAGCCAGTATTGCCGACATCCCGAAATCGGACTGGCAACGACTGGCGGGGGTCTCCAATCCGTTTCTTCGATACGAATTCTTTCAGGCACTGGAAGAGAGCGGCTGCACCCGCACCGAAACGGGCTGGACCCCCAGCCACCTGGTATTCAAACACGAAGGCCGGATTGTGGGCCTGGCACCCGCCTACCTGAAAACCCACTCCATGGGTGAATATGTGTTCGACTGGTCCTGGGCCGAGGCCTACCAGCGATACGGCCTGCCCTATTATCCAAAGCTGTTGCTCGCCATTCCGTTCACACCGTCTGCCGGACCCCGGCTGCTGCTGGACGCTGAGGTGCGGCGACAGCTGACACCCGAACGCCTGCACGACTTGCTGGATACCCTGACACACCACCTTGGGGCACACTCCTGGCACCTGCTGTTTCCCAACGCCGAGGACCAGAAACTGCTGACGCATGACGATGAACTGCATCGCATCGGCTGCCAATTCCACTGGCACAACCACAACTACCACAGCTTCGACGATTATCTGGCAGCGTTGAATTCCCGCAAGCGTAAATCCATTCGCAAGGAACGCCGGCAAGTGGCGGAACAGGGCATCACTTTTGCCTGCTTCCATGGCAAGGATATTCCAGACCAGGTTCTTGCCGCCTTCTATGTGTTCTACCAGGCCACCTATCTGAAGCGGGGCCAGAGACCATACCTGAACAAACAGTTTTTCGAGTTACTGAGAGAGCAGCTACCCGAGCATATGCACGTGATCATGGCGATCAAACAGGGCGAAATGATCGCCGGGGCCCTGTTTCTGTCGGGGCAAAACGCTCTTTACGGCCGGTACTGGGGCTGTCTGGACGAATACAATCACCTGCATTTCGAGACCTGTTACTATCAGGGCATCGAGCTGGCGCTGGCGCTTGGGCTGACACATTTTGATGCCGGCGCCCAAGGCGAACATAAACTGGTTCGGGGGTTTGAACCGGTGATCACCCATTCCTGGCACGGTATACAGCACCCCGGCTTCCGGGACGCCATTGCCGACTTCACCCGGGAAGAAGCAGAGCAGGTACAAGGGTATTTTGCCGAGGCGGAAACCTTACTGCCGTTTAAACAACAAACACCGCAATAGTCTGTATACTGATTGACCAGGACGGACTTCAATCAGGTGAACGGCAATGGATACCGGTCTGCCAGGAAGCATACTCACCTCATTTGATCCACCCCTGATGGTGGCATTGGGTGCCTTTGTGCTGGCGCTTCTCAGCCTGATACTGGCATCCCGGTTACGGAACAAAAACCAGAGCCAGCTCAGCGCATTGAGGGAAAGGTCGGACACCCTCTGGCGTGAAATGGATGACATCCGGGTCAGTCAGTTCAACCGCTCAGATCATAGCCCGTCGACCAGCCATTCCTCACTGGACCAAGCCCGTTACCAAACGGAAATGGAAGCCTACCAGAAGACCTGGCCGGCCATCTGGCTTCTGCACGAACGCCTGGGGCAGTTTCTGCGAACTGTCGAAACCGGTGAATCCGCCAACGACTTACGTCTGGAGGCCAGAAACGCTGCGCTGGACGCCCGAAATCACCTGAACCAGCACCGCCCCTTCTGTCACGAAACGGTGGATGAACTGCTCACCCGGCTCATTGACGTGGAAATCAAGGCCCACCTCGCCGCCTGCCAGTACCTGGACCTGGTGAAGGAAGTCCGGCACGGCGCTTCCGATCACGACCGGAGAGTCCTGCACGACAAGTTTCACAGCCTGCATGAGGGCGAGGCTCGGGAGCTTTTGAATCACCTGGTGACCACCATCCGGCACCGCGCCATAAGAAGCGGCTAAGTTTGCTTAGCTATCGGCAATCCGGAAACCGATTTTCAGGCCCACCTGATAATGACCGACCTTTCCGTCGACAATGTGGCCACGGGTTTCCGTTACCTCGAACCACTCCATATTGCGAACACTTCTCCCACACTCATCCAGCGCGCTCTGAATGGCATCTTCAATGCTTGTCTTTGATGAGCCTACGATTTCCACTTTTTTGTAGACATGGTGATCAGACATGACAGCCTCCTGACTCAAGAATATTTACACCTTGAGCCTAGAAGTCAGCGTGAGCTTGGGCAAACTACCATTCTTTAACCTGCTTCATCCATTGACCGTTAAAAGGCGTATCATCTTGCCTGTAGCATGCTGGAAATACTCGAACCGGACCTGTAAATGAAACGACTTCTCAAATACGCCGCGGGCCTGCTCGGCGCCCTGCTGTTGCTTCTGGGCGGCCCCCTTCTGTTGGCCGCCAGCAGCAGCCTTGAGGTTGCGGAGAGCTGGCGTACCGCCAGCCGGGAAAGCGCCGGTATAGCGCCTCGACCCGAACAGGTTGAGGAAGCCATTATTCAGGTCTATGGCGCACGCGCCTGGAGCTGGCGAGGCTACTTTGCGGTACATACCTGGATTGCGACCAAAGAACATGGCGCTGATTATTATCAGGTGCACGAGGTCACCGGCTGGCGCACCTACGTGGTCAATTCCCGCCCCGGCGACCCGGACAGACACTGGTACGGCGCCAGGCCGGAATTGTATGCAGACATCCGGGGAGAGAAAGCCGCGGCCTTGATTCCGCAGATCTACCAGGCAGTAGAAAACTATCCCTACCCCACCGAATACGAAGCCTGGCCGGGGCCAAACAGCAACACCTTCGTGGCCTGGGTGATACGGGAAACGCCGGACTTCGACGTAGCCCTGCCCAGCCACGCCATCGGCAAGGACTACCTGGGTGACCGGCTGATCGCCCCAAGCCCGGGTGGCGCGGGCTATCAACTATCCCTGGGTGGGTATTTCGGTGTGTTGGCCGGGGTTCGAGAGGGTCTGGAAGTGAATATTCTGGGGTTGTCGCTGGGTATCAATCCCATGGCGCTGGGGATCAAATTACCGGGACTCGGCGAGCTGGCCTTGCTTGACACAAACCCCATGCACGAGCAACCAGCTCGCTAGACGCTCAGGGGTGGGGGTGGTCTCCCAAAAACCGCTACAAGCACATCCATGTGCGCTTCTCTCCGGCCATCCATGGCCTCCGACATTTTTGGGAGACCACCCCCACCCCTGAGCTGCACTGTCCCAAAGTCAAAGCTTGGCGAATTCCAGATACCGACTGGCTGCCTGCTTCTTCTCATCCTGGCTGTTGAGCAACTCCAGCCGCAGTTTATCAATGATCTTCAGGTAACCATCCAGCGGGGACTTTTCTTCGCCCTGCTCTTTTGAAGCCTCAATAAACGCCTGCTGCTTCTCACGAATTTCGTTCAGTTTCTCCAGCGCGTTTTGAATTGCCGCAATTCGCGCCGAGACAGCGCCACTCATCTCTGGTTCAGCATTGCGAACACCAAGCGCGGTTTCCACCGCCGGGGCCGACTCGGTGTTCTGCTCCGCCAGGTCCAGCTCTTCCAGAGTACGAACGTCACCGTCAGTGGTCAGATAAATACCAGAGGCCTTGATCTGCCCCAGGGGCACGCCCTGAGGATTGGTCAGGGTGAAGCGGTCGTCCACGCTGTCGACATAGAGTGCCTGGACCCCAACCTCCGCCAGCGAGCGCAGATCCTGGCCGCCATCAGCCGTCTGTACCCACACCGACAGGGACTGAAATATTTCATCGTTAGCATCTATCCAGCGGTTACCATCGTCATCAAATGCAGCTAACTCGCTGAAGCCAGAGCCACTTTCCGGACCGAACAATTCGCTGCCATCGTCCACTTTACCGTTACCATTGCGGTCAAAAACCAGATATCCGCTGCCCGCGCCCAGAGAGGCGAACTGCGCCGTCTCGCCGTTGCCCGTCATGTCGAATTCAAACAGGGTGTCGGTCAGTCTCGCGGTAGAAGCACCAAAGTTGATCACCAGCGGATCAGTCAGGGGACGCTCCTGAATCTGGATCAGCTCGGAGTATTCATAGCTGCGGGACTGTGACTGTCTGAGCGACAGGGTAAAGTCGATGGTTTCACCATTATCGAGGGTGATGCTGCCAGTCGACGCGAAGCTGCGGGTTTCGCTTTCGGAGTAGAACATATAGCGACCGGCAGAAACCGACAGGTTCTTCGGCGATTCCGCAGCCGCTTCGCCCCCCAGGGCGGCGCGGCTAACCGTCAGCGCCTGCTGCCCCATCAGGAACAGCTCTGAAGACTTTTCGACCAGTTCCGAACTGGTGAAGGTGGCCGCTCGGTTGTCTCCAGTCACCTCACTGGTGCTGGAAAACGCCATCTGCTCCTGGCTGCTGTAGCGATACGCCGCCTGCCGGAACAATGACAACTCGGTGCCCCGATTGGTCTGCCCTTCCGGTACCGGGGCGGCAGACTGGCGGATTCTCAGCTGGGAGCTGTCGAACGCCGATACCTGGCGGCTGCTGTCCTGGAACAGGGAAATCTGGCTGGATGAAATCATGGTGCGGTACCTCAGTGACACTGGGTCACTTAACGGCACTACCGCCAGAAACTTGAGCAGTTTTTAACCGCGACCGCCAATAAACTCAGAGCCAATAACGAACCGTCGCGGCGGCCAGCAGGCCAATAGCGATAGCGGGAAGCGGCTTGTGTAGCACCAGCATGGCAACCGCCGTGGCCACCAGTGCCGCCAGCGCGCCCGGATCGCCGGCCACCGCCATGGGAACGATGATGGCGATCAGCACCGAGCTGGCCATGGTATTGATGAAACTCTCCACGCGCGGATTGATGCGTACAAACGACATCACAAACACACCGCCGAAACGGGTAATCAGAGTGACCAAGGTCATGATGGTGATCAGCGCCATCACGCCAAGGGTTGTGGTTTCAATGGTCACCGGTCACCTCCCGCTGGTTGTCCGCCACCGCGGATTTTGGTTCCAACCAGACCAAACCGACCAAACCACCGGCGATTGCGCCAACCACCACGTGCATATTGGGCGGCAGCCACTTCCAGGCGGCAAGGGAGGCTGCGCCGGCAACGCACCAGGCGACCAGCACCCGCGGGGACTTATTGCCTCCCAGTGCCATGGCCAGCAGGAAGCAACCCAACACCATATCCAGCCCGAAGGCTTTGGGGTTCTGTAACAAACCGCCGAAGTAGACGCCCAGGGCTGTACCAACAATCCAGGCCAGCCACAGCACCAGACCACCCCCGATAATCACTTCGAGGTTGCGCCTGCCATTCTGATAATCCTGGGCCGAGACCGCCCAGTTGGCATCTGTGAGCAACAACAAAAGCGCGTAGCGGTGTCCGGGCGAGACTTCTCTCAGCATCGGGTAAAGCGAGGCGCCCATCAGCAAGTGCCTGGAATTGATGGCAAAAACCACGGCGATCAAAGGCAGAACCGAAACATCGGCCCCCCAGATATCCACCGCCGCAAACTGCGAAGCGCCGGCAAACACGGTTGTGCTCATCAGGATAGACTGCAGCGGCGTCAACCCTTCCTGAATGGCGGCCAGACCAAAGGCAGCACCAAACGCCACCACAAAGAATGAGATGGGGAGCAGGCGGAAGAACTCGGAACGGACTTTCCGCGAATCAAACTGATAAGGATAGGAGGCGACAGACATCTGAAGAAGCTAAGCCGGATAGTGCAAAACGCGTATAGGTAGAAACCACCATTAAGCGTTTTTTTTCTTACCAGTGCTCAGGCAGTTAGATGATTAAATCAAACAAGTTCACAATTCCGCCGGCCGCCAAGGTTGACGTTCACGTAAACTTGCATTAGCTTGAATTTCGTCCGGCCCCAAAAGGGCAACCCGACCAATCCTTCGGGAGGACACCTGAAATCGACACCCTGGCCACAAGCCAGACCGACAAAAACAAGACAGAACCTGCCGCCGGGATCCGGCTGTGCGGGAGAGGATTTCAACATGCTGTTCAGCCATCCGGAGTTCGATCACCACGAACACCTGTCGTTTTTCTGCGATGCCGAAACCGGCCTCAAAGCCATTGTCGCTATTCACAACACCTCCCGCGGCCCCGCTTTAGGCGGTTGCCGAATGTTCCCTTACGCCAGTGATGAAGAAGCGCTGCGAGATGTGCTTCGCCTGTCCAGGGGAATGACCTACAAATCGGCCCTGGCCAATCTGGACCTGGGTGGTGGCAAATCCGTGATTATTGGCGATCCGCGCAAGCACAAAACACAAGCCCTGCTGGAGGCTATGGGCAAGCACCTGGAAAGCCTGGGAGGCCATTACATTGCGGCCGAAGACTCCGGCACCAGCGTGCCGGATCTGAAAGTGATGGGGCGCCATACCCGCCATGTGGCCGGCGTTGCCTACCGTACCGGATTCGACGGCACCCCCAGTAACGGGGATCCCTCTCCTGTCACCGCTTACGGCACCTTTGTTGGCCTCAGAGCAGCAGTAAAACACCGGCTCGGCAGCAACGACCTTACCGGCCTGAAAGTAGCCATCCAGGGCATCGGTAATGTCGGGTTCCGCCTGGCCCAACACCTGAAAGACGCTGGCGCTGAACTCTGGGTGAACGATATTCACGCCGACAACATGCAGCGAGCTGTCGACCAGCTCGGCGCACACGCCGCCTCGGCGGAAGACATACTGACTCTGCCCGTGGATGTTATCGCACCCTGCGCCATGGGCGCCGTCCTGAACGACCGCAGTATTCCTGCCATTCGCGCCGGTATCGTCGCAGGCGCGGCCAATAATCTGCTGGATCGCCCGGAACACGACGCGGCACTGAAACAGCGGGGCATTCTGTACGCTCCAGACTTTGCGATTAACGCCGGCGGCATCATTGATGTGTTCTACGAACGCACAGGGGCATCCCCGGAAAAAGTGCGCGCCCATGTGGAAACCATCGGCGACACCCTGACCGAAATTTTTAACCGTTCTGACCGCACCGGGCTCCCTACCGGTGAAATTGCCAATGAACTGGCTGAAGAACGGTTCACCAAGCATGCCGCGGGTGCTGGGCTGGCGCCCCAGCGGCTGTCTCGCACCGGATAACCTGACACCGGTGCTTCCCCTTGGGAGCCGCAGTCTCTGCGGCTCCATTTTTAACCCCAGTAACAAAAACAAGACCTTCGGGAGAAAACCATGTCTGTCTCATCATCCGGTTCTGCTGCCTATTCCGGCAGCCTTGAGGGCTCCAATGCCCAGCGCGGGCTCTGGTCATCACGGCTCGCGTTCATCCTCGCGGCCACCGGTTCCGCTGTGGGCCTCGGAAACATCTGGAAATTCCCCTACGTAACCGGCGAAAACGGCGGTGGCGCTTTTGTGTTGGTCTACCTGCTGTGCATCGCCATCATCGGTATTCCCATCATGATGGCCGAGGTGATGATCGGCCGTCGTGGTGGCCACAGCCCGGTTAACAGCATCAAGGCGATCGCCCAGCGGGACGGACTGAACCCGGCCTGGAAACTGGTCGGCGCCGTGGGCATTCTTGCAGGCTTCCTGATTCTGTCGTTTTACTCGGTGATTGGTGGCTGGGCCATTTCCTACGTTGGCACCACCGCCAGCGGCCAGCTCTCCGGCCAGACCGCAGATGCCGTGGGTGCGATTTTCTCCGGCCTGCTGAGCAATCCCGGCACCCTGTTGCTGTGGCACACGGTGTTCATGGCCCTGGTGATGCTGGTGGTGGCGAAAGGTGTGCGCTCCGGCCTGGAGCGGGCCGTCAGCATTCTGATGCCGGCACTGTTTGTACTGCTACTGATTGTGGTCGGCTACGCCATGACCACCGGCCACTTTGGCCAGGCGGCAGCCTTCCTGTTCCAGCCGGACTTCTCCAAGCTCACCACCTCCGGCGTACTGGTGGCACTGGGACACGCATTCTTTACTCTGAGCCTGGGTATGGCGGTGATGATGGCTTATGGCTCCTACCTGCCCAAGAAGATTTCCATCGCCAAAACCTCCATTACCGTCTCGGTGATTGATACCGGTGTCGCCCTGCTGGCCGGCCTCGCCATTTTCCCGATTGTCTTTGCCAACGGCCTGGAGCCCGGTGCTGGCCCTGGCCTGATTTTCCAGACCCTGCCCCTGGCCTTCGGTCAGATGCCCATGGGCTCACTGTTCGGCACCCTGTTCTTTGTACTTCTGATTTTCGCCGCCTGGACCTCTGGCATTTCCCTGCTGGAACCGATCGTTGAATGGCTGGAAGAACAAAAGGGCATGAACCGCACCGTCAGTACGCTGGGTGCCGGTGTGGTGTGCTGGGCTCTGGGTATTGCCTCTATTCTGTCGCTGAACCTGTGGGCGGATTTCGCACCACTGGGCTTCATCCCGATGCTGGAAGGCAAAACCATCTTCGACCTGCTGGACTTCTTCACCGCCAACATCCTGCTGCCGCTGGGCGGGCTACTGGTCGCGTTGATGGCGGGCTGGGTGATGTCGAAACCTGCCATGGAGAAGGAGCTGGCCCTGTCACCGGGTACATTCAACCTGTGGTTTGTCACCGTGCGCTTCATCACCCCGATTGCGGTGGGCGTGGTGTTCATCTACAACCTGATGTAAATAACGCTCACAACTGATCAAGGGAGGCCTTCAGGGTCTCCCCGATCCTCGCGTTCAGTTTCAGTTCCACCAGATCCTCGGCCCGGGTCCGCCCAAGATTCAGGGTGGCGATCGGCTTATTCCAGTCGTTGGCTGGAACTGAATGGGCGGGTTCGATGCTCAGTCATTTCCGTTACAACTCAGTGGCTCGGAATGTCAGGTTTCGGCGTCGGTGCACCGTTTCAGAATAGTACGCATCTTCTGCACACCGAGCTCATTCATCAACGCAATATTCCGGTCGGGAATACCATCTACGTCCGGATAGTGATCAATAGCCGCTTCCAGACTCGCCTCCCGCAACAGGTGCAGCATGGGGTACGGTGATCGATTGGTGTAGTTTTCCGCAGCCTCTGCATCGGTGCCGGCGAACTGATAGTCCGGATGGAAACTGGCAACCTGAAAGACACCTTCCAGCTCCAGATAGCTCAGCAAGGCATCCGCGGCATCGAGAAATTCGTTGTAGGCGAAAAAATCCTGCAACACACCAGGATGGATCAACAACGTGGTTTCGACGTCCGGCTCATCTTCCAGGCGCTGCAACTCTGACTGCAACGCCTGTAAAAGCTCATCCTCGTTCTCCGCCTCGCTGACGACAAAACGCACGCGGTTCTTGACCAACTCGCGCTTGGCGAAGGGGCAGAGGTTGTAACCAACCACCACTTCTTCAACCCATTGCCGGCTGGCGCTTACAACCTGTGATTCATTCATAGGTAGCCCTGGCTCCGAAGATAATCGTCATAGGAGCCACTGAAGTCAGTCACCCCATCAGCTGTGAGCTCAATAATCCGCGTCGCCAGCGAAGAGACAAACTCACGATCATGGCTTACGAAAATCAGCGTTCCCGGATAGTTCTCCAACGCCAGGTTCAAAGCCTCGATAGACTCCATATCCAGGTGGTTGGTGGGCTCGTCCATCAGCATCACATTCGGTTTCTGAAGGATCAGTTTGCCGAACAGCATGCGGCCCTGCTCCCCCCCCGAGATTACCTTTACAGACTTGCCAATATCATCACCGGAAAACAGCATTCGCCCCAGCGTGCCGCGCACTAATTGTTCGCCGCCGGTGGTCCATTGCGCCATCCAGTCTGTGAGGGTCTCGTCGCGGGCAAAATCCGCGGTGTAGTCCTGGGCGAAATATCCAACCTCGGCACTGTCGGTCCACTTCACCTCGCCGGCATCCGGCTCATAAGCGCCAGCCAGGCATTGCAGGAGTGTGGTTTTACCAATCCCGTTCGGGCCAATAACAGCCACGCGTTCTCCCGCCTCAATCTGCAGATCCAGGTTTTTGAACAAGGGGCCTTCATCGAAGCCCTTGGTCAGACCTTTCAGAGTCACGGCCTGACGATGCAGCTTCTTGCCCTGCTCGAAGCGGATAAAGGGACTCACGCGGCTTGAGGGCTTCACCTCTTCCAACTGGATCTTGTCGATCTGACGGGCGCGAGAGGTGGCCTGTTTGGCCTTGGAGGCGTTGGCGGAGAAGCGGCTGACGAACTGCTGCAATTCCGCAATCTGGGCTTTTTTCTTGGCGTTGTCCGCCAGCATGCGCTCTCGGGCCTGGGTGGCGGCGGTCATGTATTCGTCGTAGTTGCCGGGGAACAGGCGCAGCTCACCATAATCCAGGTCCGCCATGTGGGTACATACACTGTTCAGAAAGTGACGGTCGTGAGAGATGATGATCATGGTGCTGTTGCGGGCCACCAGAATGTTTTCCAGCCAGCGGATGGTGTTGATGTCCAGGTGGTTGGTGGGCTCATCCAGCAACAGTACGTCGGGGTCAGAAAACAGAGCCTGTGCCAGCAGCACACGCAGTTTCCAGCCCGGCGCCAGAGCACTCATGGGGCCGTTGTGCTGCTCCAGAGGAATATCCAGGCCCAGCAGCAACTCACCGGCTCGGGATTCCGCGGTGTAGCCATCCATTTCGGCAAACTGCACTTCCAGGTCTGCCACGGCCATACCGTCTTCCTCACTCATCTCCGGCAGCGAATAAATGCGGTCCCGCTCCTTTTTCACATTCCAGAGTTCTTCGTGGCCCATAATCACAGTGTCCATCACTGAGCACTGTTCATAGGCAAACTGATCCTGACGGAGCTTGCCCAGTCGGGTATTCGGTTCCAGCATGACCTGGCCCGCCGATGGCTCCAGATCACCACCCAGAATTTTCATCAGGGTGGATTTACCGCACCCATTCGCCCCGATCAGGCCGTAACGGTTGCCGTTGCCGAACTTGGCCGACACATTTTCAAACAGGGGCCGCGCCCCGAACTGCATGGTGAGATTGGCGGTGGAGATCAAGAAACAAACCTGTCGAAGTAGGGGCCGACGAGAGCCGGCGAAAAGAAAGCCGGCATTGTACAGGTTTGCACCAGAGACTGTGAGGCCGCAGAAACACGGACAAAAACCACTTGCCTCAGGGCGCCGCTGCGGGCAGCATTCCGGTCTGTGTTCCATTCACCCAACGACAGGAAATTGATCATGGCACAAGCAACCGCACGCCACATTCTGGTAGACAGTGAAGCCAAGTGTGAGGAACTGAAGAAAGCCATCGAAGGTGGCCAGGATTTCGCCGAAGTCGCCAAGCAGCACTCGTCCTGCCCTTCTGGCCGTAACGGCGGCGACCTGGGTTCTTTTGGGCCGGGCCAGATGGTTCCGGAGTTCGACAAAGCCGTTTTCAACAGCGAGCTCAATACTGTGATCGGCCCCATCAAGACCCAGTTTGGCTACCACCTGCTGGAAGTCACCAGCCGCAGCTGATCCGATGATTGGCCCGGCCGGTGTTCGGAATATCTCCGACGCCGGCCGGGGTGCGTCCTACTCCGATCCTGCCGGCGGTGCCATGAACCTCGATATCTGCCGTCCGATGCTTTCCACCGGCTCCATGATCGCCTGCTGAATACTGCTGGTCACAACCTGAGAAAACTGCTTACCGGCGGGGCTTTCGAGGAAGTCCAGATACAATGCCAGCTCCTGGGCGCTGATCTTGTCGTAGGTATAAAGATAGCTGTCGTAGACCTGCTGGCCGACCACACCCCGAAGCATTCCTCGCTGGTTTTCGATACGGCGCTCCAACTGCTCATAATGCATTGATTCGCTGCTGAGCGCCGACATGGCAGTGGCCAACCCCAACTGAACAGCAATGGTGGTATCCACCGCGCTTTCGGTTGCCCGGGCGGCCCGGTCGAATCGATCGAACATCTCGGCTTTGGGAGTGCCTTTGTACTTTCGATTCAATTCCGGCGCGCTGGCCTGAATCTGCGGCCAGGCTTCCGGCGCCGAGGCGGCAATCTCTGCGCTCGAAATTTTCCGGGCGACGGGTGTCTGGTACCACTCACTTACCGCCTGAAGCTGTTCGTCCGTCAGCTGTGCTTGCAGATCGGTAATGATCTGCTGCTCAATTTTGTCGGCGCTGAAACTGCTGCTCACGACATAGCCAACGGTATCCGCCACCATGGGCGGCACCTGGCCGCGTTGTTTCAGCCCTTCCCGAATACCCTGGCTTAGCATCGCCGGGTATTGCTCAACAATGTCGTCAATCGGGGAGGCTTCGAGCACACTGGCGGCATCCGGGGCCGCCTGAGCTGAGCCCACACCAAGCATGGCAACGACTAAAACAGGTTTAACTAGGGCCAATCGCTTCATTTACCTATCATCCTGGCTAATGCAATGACTCTCTTATGCCATGGGCCCAAGGCTGGCAGCAAGCAATCCAGGGGTTCAGGAGATGACAGTTTGGTAGGAATACGCAACAGGTCAGGCCGAAAGAAAAAGGGCCGCCATAAGGCTGAAAAAGCACGCTGGCTTCGCCTGGCCAAATGGTATGGGCCACCGGTGGCCGGCTTACTGATCGGGATCTGGGCCACGCTCCGCTTCAGCCTGCTGGCTCCGGATCCCCCGGCGAGACCGGAAAATCTTTGCGACATTTTCCGGGAGCATCCGGTCTGGTACGACTATGCCAGCGCGTCACAACAACGTTGGGGAACCCCCATTGCCACCCAGATGGCCTTTGTCTATTACGAATCATCGTTTCGAAGCCATGCCAGACCACCGCGTACCCGGCTATGGGGTCTGATTCCGTGGGCAAGACCAACCACAGCCTTCGGTTACGCCCAGGCCCTTGATCCAGCCTGGCAGGAATATCTGGCAGCAAACGATGGTGACTGGCTGACGGTGCGCAGCGATATGAAGTATGCCCTGGATTTCGTCGGCTGGTATAACCGCCTGAGCCACCAGCAACTGGGTATCCCCTATACCGCCCCGAGGGAACTGTACCTGGCATACCATGAAGGCAGAACCGGCTATGCCCGGCGCTCCTTCGACCGCAAGCCGCAGCTTCAGGCCCTGGCCAGCCGGGTCCGGGCCAGGGCTTACCGCTACCACAACCAGTTGCAGCAGTGCGAAGCGGAGTTCCAGTGCTGGCGCTGGTACCAGTTCTGGCCGTTCTGCTCGGCTGAAGACTGAGCTACAGGGCTCCCGAAATCTCGATCACCGACTCCAGACCCTGCAAGCGCTCTACCAGAAACTCCATGACCATTCTGACCCGGGCCATCTGCT
This sequence comes from Marinobacter sp. MBR-105, assembly GCF_053628895.1. Classification (NCBI taxonomy): domain Bacteria; kingdom Pseudomonadati; phylum Pseudomonadota; class Gammaproteobacteria; order Pseudomonadales; family Marinobacteraceae; genus Marinobacter; species Marinobacter sp. MBR-105. The sequence continues at coordinate 64,563 of NZ_JBRJHG010000014.1, forward strand.
GGGTATCCTGGTTTACATGGAGCCAGAGGTCGATGCTTTCGCCCTCCAGAGGATCGGACAGCCGCCGCAATTCCCTGGTGGCGTCGCCCAGGTAACAGGGCAGCACCGCCAGGCCTGCCCCGGCCCGGGCAAGGGCATGCATGGACTGCAGGCTATTGCAGCGAATCACCGACGTGACATTTTTCAGCTGTTTGCGGTACCAGCGCCCCGTTGCCAGGTGGCTGAAGGATTCGTCTGGCAGTATCCAGGTACAGCCTTCCGGCTGATTCTCAATATCCATGTTCCGGTGCCGGCGGCAGTATTTTGCTGCGCCATAGACCGCGGATTCGATTGCGGCAATCCGTTCACCCTCCAGCGTTGCCTGGGGCTTGTTCTCCGGCCGAAGGGTAAGGTCGGCTTCCCGGTGGCTGAGATTAGCCACATCGTTATCGGTGAGAACTTCCAGCTCAATCTCGGGATAGGTGCGCACCATCTCGGCCAGAATCGGGCTGAGCAGTTCATTCATCATCACGTCTTCAGCGGCCACACGAACCTTGCCAACCGGTGCGGAATCATCCCCCACCAGTTTGCGCTCAAGGTTTTCCATATCGGTAGCCAGCCGTTCAGCCTCCCGAAAGGCCATTTCTCCCACGGGGGTGAGCTGCAATCCGCTCTGGTTACGCTCAAAAAATTGCACCCCCAGCGACTCTTCCATCTGATCAAGTCGCCGTAAAACAGTCGTTTGGTGAACACCCAGAATTTCACCGGCTTTTGCAAGCGTTCCGCCTATTGCAAGGGCCCTTATATATCGAAGATAATCCCAGTCCATAATCACTGCATATTTGCAACAAGGGTACGGATTTTAACGTATTCAAGCTGCAAAAAAGAATCCTTAGAATTGAACGTAAATTAAAGATAGATCGCTAACAATCCACCAGATGAAGGAGGAAGGCGCTATGACTCAGAACCATATCGCAACCGTTAAACCGCTGCCGTCCAGTATCCTCCACAACAGTACTGAGGTCAGGCGCCAGTATACCCGCGCTGCCGCAAGGCAGGCGATGCAGTTTATCAGCCGCAAGGTGCGAATTTTCAATCGCAAGGCGGTAGCCGTGGCGCAGGATATGCCCCAGGTTCAGGGCGGCCACTAAAACAGACTGCACGCCTTTCGGGGTTGCTGAATAAAAAACGCCGGCATGTTTCCATGCCGGCGTTTTTTTGTTCGCTTGTACCTGGTCAGAATTCCCAGATCACTTTGCGTTTCTGCTCAAACCACTCGTCCATCTTGCGGTTGTAGAAATCCTCGATGACATTGCGTTTGATCTTCATGGTGGGTGTGAGCATACCGTTTTCCATGGTCCAGGGTTCACGCACCACGACGACAAAAGCCACCTTTTCGTGGGACTCACATTCCGCATTCACGGAGTCCAGTTCCTCCGCCAGCTCTTGTTCCAGCTCGCTGCGACTGCCTCCCCGCTCCAGTTCATCACGGGCCTCCTCGGAAAGCAGTACCATCAGGCACGGCTGGGGCTGGTTGGCACCGGCCACACACACCACTTCCGCCTTGGGGTGATTGAACCGGTTCTCGATAGGCACCGGCACCACGTATTTCCCCTTTGAGGTTTTGAACAGGTCTTTAACCCGCCCGGTAATGCGCAGGCATCCATCACGGTCAATTTCACCCATGTCACCGGTTTTGAGAAAACCGTCATCCGTCAGGTCTTCCCGGGTTTTTTCCTCGTTCTTGTAATAACCGAGCATCTGGCCCGGGCTCCTCACCTGAACTTCGCCGCCCTCCCCGATCCGATGTTCAACACCCGGGTTGGCCATTCCAACGGTGCCCACCTTGGCCTGGCCCGGACGGTTGGCATGGGAATAGCCGAAGTTCTCCGACATGCCGTAGACCTCCAGCAACTCCAGACCAAGGCTTCGGTACCAGCCGATGATCTCCGCCGAGAGCGGAGCTGCACCGGTGAGTGCCGCCCGGCAATGATCCAGCCCCAGCTGTTTGAGCACCTTTTTCTTAACCAGCGTGTTCAGAATGGGGATATTGAACAGCAGTTTCTGCTTCTTGGGCGGCAACTTCGCATTCACCCCCAGGTAGAATTTCATCCACAGGCGAGGCACCGAGAAAAACAGGGTTGGCCGGGCCCGCTGCAGATCCTCCTGGAAGGTATCCAGCGAGTTGGCAAAGTACAGATGGAAACCGTAATACAGTGACTGGGTCTCTACCGCCGCCCGTTCGGCCACATGGGCCAGGGGGAGATAGGACAACATACGTTCGCTGGCCGATACGGGGAATAGCTGCTGCAGCCCGTCGGCAACCGAGATCATGGTCCGGAAGCTGTGCATCACGCCTTTCGGCCGCCCGGTACTGCCGGAGGTGTAAACAATGGTGGCCAGATCATCGGGATCGGGCAGTTTCGGTTTCGCCGGGGACTGCTCGGCGATAATGTCCTGCCATTTGGGCGTGTCGTCCCGAGGCGATAGCGGCAGCGAGATAATCGGTAATTGCTCGGGAATATGGCCCTTGATGTCATGCCAGCCATCGGCCGTGCCGTCGAGTTTGCCGAGAAACAGCATCTGAGCTTCACTGTGGTCCAGAATATAGGCTGCGGTCTCGCCATTCAGAGTTGGATAGAGCGGCACGCTGACGTGCCCTGCTGCCCAGATGGCCAGATCGGACAGAATCCAGTGGGCGCTGTTTTTGCCCAGAATCCCGATATTGCTTCGCTGAGGCAGCCCCAGCGTGTTCAGGTGGGCGGCCATGCGCGACACCTGGTCGGCGGCTTCACGCCAGGTAATATCTTCAACACGCCCGTCGGGGTAGGGCTGGGTCAAAAAAACGTTGTCGGGAGTATGCTCTGCCCAGTAATAAAGGCAATGCAGTGAAGTCTGCTTGTTCGGGTCTACGGCCATTGTGCGTCCTTGTTATTGTTTTCTTCCTCTCCATACTAGCCAACTTTCCGACTCCCTCAATAGCAATAACAATCCCGGTGATTGGCCGTTTAGCTCGAATCTGAGACCTGTCACTCAAAATACTTCGTGACATCCGTCAAGTCTGGTCTAGATTGAAAGTTGCAGCGTAAAGATTGTCATCACCTCAGGAGGTCGTTATGAAATCGTCAACGCGCTCTGTTCTGATCTTTCCGGCCTGGGCCCTGATTCTGGTCGGTTCCGGTGCCTTCCTCTACAGTGCCTGGGCAGGCATGCTCGGCTCCTGACCGTCAAACGCTAGCGTTTGAAGCGGGTTTCCAGCACGACGGCTGAATTGGTTCGTTCGACGCCTTCGAGATTGCCGATGTCGTCCAGCACCTTACTTAACTCCTCCAGAGTGCGGGCCTGGACAATCGCTATAAGGTCATATTCCCCGCTCACGGCAAATAACTGTGCCACCTGGCTGATACGCTCCAGTTCCGTATTGGTTCGTGCGGTCAGCTTCTGCCGAACCTTGATAGATACGTGGGCTTCCACCTGCCCTTCCAGATAATCCCCTCCCAGGATCACCGAATAGCCGCGAATGACACCGCTGGCCTCCAGCCTGGCAATACGATTCTGAATCGTTGATCGGGACACGTGCAGTGCCTTGGCCAGTTCGGTCACACTCGTACGGGCATTGCGCCGGAGCAGGGCAAGCAGTTTCTGATCGCGACTTTCTGTCATTTTGACCCCTAAACTTATCATTTCAACAAAACAATAGATCATTTCGAACATTCTGACACTGCAAACCGGCGACTTACGCACTCATACTGATAAAAAACAATTTTGAGGTGCCGCCATGATTATTCGCCCGGTTCGTCATGACGACCTGAACGATCTGTACGAGATAGCCTGCGAGTCCGGCCCGGGATTTACTTCCCTGATGCCGGACAAAGACCGGCTATCCCGAAAAATTGAGGGCTCAATTCGCAGCTTCCGCTCACAGGCCGTCGACCACAGCGAACAACGCTACCTGTTTGTGCTTGAAGAGGAGACTTCCGGGCAGATCATGGGTACAACCGGCATTACCTCTGGAACCGGCCGGTCGCAACCGCTTTACCATTTTCGCCACAGCACCCTCACTCATCACTCCAGAGAGTTGGGGCTCCGGCGCTCCGTGGGCGCGCTCACCCGCTGCGTGCACTATCGGAACTGTACGGAGTTCTGTTCACTGTATCTGCGCCCGGCTTTTCGCCGCGCCAATGCCGGCAAATTACTCTCCAAAGTCCGCTTCGCCTTCATCGCCCAACATCTGGACCGCTTTCCGAACCTGGCCATTGCCCAGATGCGGGGTGTGGCCGATGAACACGGCCAGTCGCCCTTCTGGGACTGGCTGCGGGATCACTTTATTGATCTGGATTTCAGCCAGGTCACGCAACTGGCGGGTGCCGGTTCACTGGACTTCGTCGAGGACCTGATGCCCTCATTACCGCTCTACACTCATTTAATGAGCAACCCGGCCCGGGCTGTCATCGGTCAGGTGCATCCGGACACCAGGCCCGCGCTGGCCATGCTCAAGGCAGAGGGGTTCCGCCATCGGGGAATGGTGGATCTGTTCGACGCCGGCCCCACCGTTGAATGCCGGACAGATAACATCCGTAGTGTCCGGGGAGCTGCACTGATGTCGGCAGAGATCAGCACAACCGGAAACCAACACCTTCCAGACACAGGCCGCCCGGTGCTTGTGACCAATACCGGGCTCGAGGACTTTCGAGCGATGGTTGTGAATACAGACATTCACGCCCTGGCCAGCGGACGGATCGAGCTTTCAACCAAGCAGGCCGATGCTCTGGGCCTCAGTGTGGGCGCATCGGTACGAACCCTGCCCCTGGGCCAGCAAGCCATTCCGGCGGCCTCAATCCATGTCACAGATTCTGCGGAGGTTCACTATGCACTCTGACGTCGACACCCTGTTTCGCGCGCTCTGGGAAGACTACCGGGCCGTAACACCTTCGGCAGACCGCATTCATGGCCTGCTGGCCGAGCGCGAGAACACCGCCATCGTCAATGATCACATCGCCCTGAGAACCTTCAACCTGGCGCCGGTGGGTCTGGACGCCCTGGCTGCGCATTTCCTGGCTTTAGGTTACCAACCCGGTGGCGAATACCATTTTGAAGCCAAGAAGCTCTATGCCCGGCATTACGAGCACCCGGACCCGGAGGTGCCAAAAGTGTTTATCTCCGAACTGCTGGTCGAACAATGCTCAGACCAACTGCAAGCGGTGGTGCAGGGTCTGGTAGACCAGATCAACCCGAAAAGGGTGCAGGCTGATGACTTTCTCTACTCAGGCCGACACTGGAATCTGGATTACTCAACCTATCGACAGTTGCTTGAGGAAAGTGAATACGCCGGCTGGCTGGCAGCCTGGGGCTATCGCGCCAACCACTTTACCGTGAGCATAAACCACCTGGACACGATTCACTCGGTACCAGACATCAACACGCTGCTGAAAGAACAGGGTTTTTCCGTGAATGCCAGTGGTGGAGAAGTGAAAGGTTCACCGCAGGACTGCCTGGAACAGTCGTCCACTATGGCCGACCGTGTTACCGCGCACTTTACCGACCAGGACGCAGTCATTCCGAGCTGCTTTTACGAATTTGCCAAGCGCTACCCAATGGCCAACGGCAAACTCTATAGCGGTTTTGTTGCCGCCTCCGCCGATCGGATTTTCGAGAGCACCCATAGTTAAACCAGGGAAGGCTTCAGGGCCAGCCTTCCTCACCCAGCAGCGGGACAAAACGTACATCACCGTAGCTCGCCTGTTCATACTCGGAATCCGACAGCCGGGTGATGCAGAGCAGTTGCTGAAGGCCGCCCTCTGTGCCCACCGGAATCACCAGCCGCCCGCCGACCGCCAGTTGTTGCTTGAGGGCCGCTGGCACCGCAGGGGCTCCGGCAGCCACGCAGATGCCATCAAATGGTGCTGCCTCTGGCCAGCCTAACGTACCGTCTGCACATTTCACATGCACCTGGGTGAAGCCTGTTCGGTCCAGATTTTTGCGCGCCTGGGCCGCCAGTTCCGGAATACGCTCAATGGAAAAAACTTCCAGAGCGAGACTGGCCAGGACGGCGGCGGCGTAGCCCGAACCGGTGCCAATATCGAGCACTCGCTCGCGGCCCTTGAGACACAGAGCTTCTGCCATCAGGGCAACGATGTAGGGCTGAGAAATGGTCTGACCCTGGCCAATGGGTACTGGGTGGTCCTCATAAGCCTCGAAGCGCAGATGTTCGGGGACAAACTGCTCTCTGGCCACACGCTCCATGGCCTCCAGTACCCGTCCATCGGAAATACCCCGAGGCACCAGCTGGCTACGGACCATGGCCCGTCGCATATCACTCAGATCCTGTCCGTCTTTGTTCATAAGACGTCCCTCCTCATGCTTACCTGTCGTTACAAAGGCATAACTTTTTTACAACAGTGCGAACACCCGGGACTGACTACTTTTTAACCACAGGTTACTCCCGATACCGACACAGGAGAACCAGACAACAACAAAAAGATCAGGGCCCATAAAGCGGCCCGAATGGAGCGCAGACCATGTCAACATCCGTGGACCATCTTCAGGAACGTACCCAGGACGCCAGCGACCTGCTAACGGACATCGTACCCTCGGCCATTACTCTCGCCACCATGCTACGCCACCGGAAAATGGCGGCCTGGTTGCGGGAAGAATTTGATGGCTACACCGACAAGGACAAGGCCCCGCCCTACCGACGCGACCTGCCCGGTCACATTGTTGCAAAATCTCCCCAGTACGGCTGGATTCCAGCGCCGGTGGATGAGCGCCAGACCTCGGAATACGGTCACCTGGACCTTCCGGAGGGCATCAAGTCCCTGGAGCAGGTGTGCCTGAACTGCAAGAAAGGCAATGGTCATCGGGCATTGCTGGACAAAGACGACATGGCCCATGTGCAAAAGCAAATCAACCTCAAGGCGGAACTGGCGATCAATCTCAGCCGTGAAGTGTACTGCCGCCTGTTGCGCACCATCCGCTCGGCGATCTACCTGTGGACAGAGTCCCTGGCCGACGCCGGCATGACCGGGGAGCACAATCATTACAGCCCGGAAGAACGCAAGACCGTGGAGCACCTGGACACCCCTGAGGTTTTCTGGCGCCAGGCCATGGAGCAGGTGGATGAACTGCCTGTGCCCGATGTCAGGGAACTGGGTTTCCTTGAACGTATGTTTGGGCGCGCCGGCTAAGCCCCAGCCATTGCCGCCCGCAGCGTCGGGCGGCAGAAGCCAACCGCGATTTGCCCCTACCGGGATCGAACGATCAGGCTATACTGCCGTCAGATAGACTGCCCAGGCATTACGGACACCACAGGGACAGCCTTTGATCGTACACCGCAATGGAGGCGCAGAATGCAGGAAGCTCGTTACCCACTCACCCTGCACTGCCTTCTCCTGGCTCTGGTGTTTGCGGTTCCGGCCAGGGCCCAGGGCAATGATGGACTGATCAACCGCATTGAAGCCCTGCAGGCTGGTTACCCGGTATCGGTGCTGGAATCCCGGCTATATGCCAAGGAAGCACTGACGCGATTCTACGAAGCCAGAGGGTACACGCTGGCCTGGGAGGACCCGAGCAATCGCAGGGAATTGCTCGAAGCCATCCGGGCAGTGGCCGGTGACGGTCTCAACCCCCGCGACTACCACTACGACACCCTTGCAGCACTCGCCCTGAAAGACCTGAATGACAGCGCCGAGGAATTACAGACCGACCTTGACCTTGTACTCTCGGATGCCTTCCTGCTACTGGCGTCCCACCTGCACCACGGCAAGGTCAACCCCACAACCATCCATGCGGAATGGACCGCCAACCGCCAGCAAAGGGAGATGCAGTCGGTCTTGTCCGAAGCCCTGGCCAGCGGCACCGTCTACACCACTCTGCAGGATCTCAAACCCCGCTCTGCGGCCTACCATCAACTGGTACAACGACGCAAAGCGCTGGGTGAGCTGATCAGCGCAGACTGGCCGGCTATCGTTTCGGGACCAAGTATCCGACCAGGCGATACCGACAACCGCATACCCGACATTCGTCGCCGCCTGGCACTGTTGGGCGACCTCTCCGGCGACTCACCAGAAGCCTCGAATCACCAACACTACGACGACGCCCTGGCCACTGCGATCCCGTTATTCCAGGCCCGACACGGCCTGGAACCAGATGGAATCGTCGGCCGGGACACTCTGACAGCGCTGAACCTGTTGCCCCTGGAACGGATATACCGCCTGGACGCAAACCTGGAACGGTGGCGGTGGTTACCGGAATCCCTGGGAGAAACCTATGTCGTCGTTAACATCGCCGGTTTTGAGCTGGTGCTCGTAGAGAGCGGCGAGCAGGTCCATCGCCAACGGGTAATTGTTGGCAGGCCATACCGGCAGACGCCAGTATTCAGCGATCGCATTCGCTACCTGGTTTTCAATCCGACCTGGACGGTACCCCGGAAGCTGATGATCGAAGACCAGCTACCGATCATACGGTCAGATCCGGAGTATCTGGAGCGCCTGGGCTTCAAGGTTTTCAGGGGCTGGGGCGCAAACCAGAGCGAAGTCGATCCAGCAGAAATCGACTGGACGGAACTCTCGAAGAACAACTTTCCCTACCAGCTGATTCAGCAGCCCGGCCCCCAGAATGCGCTGGGCCAGGTCAAATTCATGTTCCCGAACCAGTACGATATCTACCTCCACGATACCCCGGCGCAATCGTTGTTCAGTCGGCTGGAGCGAACCCTGAGCTCCGGCTGCATCCGTCTGGAACGCCCCTTTGAGCTGGCCGAACGATTGCTGGCAAACACCAACGGATGGAACAAAAAGCGAATTGAGCAGACCCTGGCAACCGCCGAACCGGCAACCGTAGTGCTATCGGAACCGGTGCCTGTGTACCTGCAATACTGGACCACCTGGATTGATCCGGCCGGCGTTCTCCAGTTCCGGAACGATGTGTATGATCGTGACCGCCGTTTGCTGCAGGCACTGCGTGCAGATTCTGAGGGCGGACAGTCACTTACACCCAGAGCTGATAATCGTCCCACGGCACGCACGGACTAGCTTCTTGCGGTCATAAAAAAACACCGGGCAAAGCCCGGTGCAAAGACTGACAAAGGCAGCTCGTCAGAAAAGCCTTAAAGATATGGTTAGTCGCTGACAGGGGACTCTTTGATCGCCGCATTCATTCTGCGGCGAAGTAGTGGCCCCACGAGATAAGGCAGTACCAGGCCAAGGCCGGCGACAGTCCATAACCCGATGGCGAGAGGACTCCCCCAAAGAATGCTCCAGTCGCCGTCCGACAGGACCAAGGCATGTCCCAGGTTTTTCTCCATTTCCGGCCCCAGCAACAGGCCCAGAATGATGGGAACCAGAGGAATCTCAAGTTTGCGCAGAAAATAGCCGGCAATACCGAAGGCAATCATGAAATACAGATCGAAGGTGCTGTGGCTGATCGAGTAGATCCCGACAAACGCGACCATCGTGACAATTGGCAGCAGATACATCGGCGGCACAGACAACAACCTTACGAAGAATCCCACCAGCGGAATGTTCAACACCAGCAGGAGGACGTTGCCAATCAGCAGCGCGGCAATAACGCCCCACACAATGTCGGCATTCTGGGTAAACATCAGCGGGCCCGGTGTGATGTTCAGCGAAATCAGCATCGCCAGCAGGACAGCGGTCGTGCCGCTGCCCGGCACACCCAATGTCAGCATGGGGACCAGGGCACCAGAGGATGCCCCGTTGTTACCGGCCTCGGGCGCAACAACGCCCCGGATGTCACCTTCACCAAAACGGCCTTTTTTGCCGACCACCTGTTTTTCCAGGGTGTAGCTGATAAAACTCCCCAGAGAAGCACCCGCCCCCGGCAGCACACCGGAAATAAAGCCGAGAATCCCGCCGCGAAGCTGTGTTGGTATGGTCGTTACCAACTCCTTCAGGCTCAGGCTGAGCTTGCCAACCTGCATTTTCTCTCGCCCTTCCCCCATGCGATGCTCCACGAAAAACAACAACTCGGAGATGGCAAACAGACCCACAATGGCCAGAATGAAATCGATACCTTCATAGAGTTCAAGCACACCGAAGGTATAGCGCTGGGTTCCAGTGGAAATATCGATACCCACCGTGGAAATCATGATCCCCAATGCCGCCGCAATAACCGTCTTCATGGGGTTCTTGCCGGTGATCCCGCCCAATGTGGCAAACGCCAGCAGAAACAGCGCAAAGTACTCGGCAGGGCCGAAGGTAAGGGCAAACTTGGCCAGCACGGGCGCCAGCATGATCAACCCGATGGTCCCGATCAGACCACCCGAGAAAGACGCGATGGCAGAAACCGCCAAGGCATCAGCAGCCCTCCCTTTACGGGCCATCGGGTAGCCATCCAGGCAGGTCATCATCGCCGGTTCATCGCCCGGTATGTTGAGCAGGATGGAGGAGATTCGCCCCCCGTACATGGCGCCTGCATAGACTGCGGTCAACAGAATCATGGCGGTTTCGGGCGGAAGTCCCAGCGTAAACGCCAGTGGTATAAGAATCGCCACACCATTGGCCGGCCCCAGTCCTGGAAGACAACCAATCAGGGTGCCGACAAATGCGCCAAACAGAGCGAACATCAGGTTATACGGAGTCAGCGCTACGGCAAACCCCTCCATCAGAAAGCCAAGGGTTTCCATCAGTGCACCTCCAGCAGGCCAGCCGGCAAGCTCAACGACAACCCATAATTGAACAGGACGAACACCACGACGGCGCTGCCTAAACCGGTAAGAAAGGCCCGTTTAGGCGCTGCTCCCATGCGCCAGCTGAGCGTTCCGACCGCCAACGTTGTCGCGATGACGAATCCCAGCGGCTCCAGCAACAAGGCATAAACCACCAGAACCAACACCGAGACCAGAAGTTCCAGTGCCGATTTACCAACCGGCCACCGGGCATCCGGGTCAGGTTTGATCATCAGATACAGACTTCCGGCCACCAGAACCACCGACAAGATGGTAGGAAAGGTCTCTGGGCCGACCCCCTCAGCGCCACCAAAGGGTTCCGGCCACTGCTGCGCAGCCCAGCCATAAGCCACTGCCAGGACCAGAAGACCCAGGCCGAGAATACGATCACCGAAGCCCGTCATTTGAGTAACCCGATTTCACGAGAGAGTGCTTCAATGTCCTGCACCTGGTTGCGCACGAATTCGTCAAACGCGCTGGCAGGAGGGTGAAACGGAACCAATCCGTTACGGGCCATCACCTGTTCCCATTCTTCGCTGGCGTACAGGGTGTCGACCGCATCTACCCAATACTGCTTGGCGGCTTCATCCGCGTCTTTAGGCATGTAGAAGCCCCGCCAGTTTGGCCCTACCGCATCAATGCCCTGCTCTCTCGCTGTGGGCAGATCACTGAATTTGCCTGGCAAACGTTCATCGGCCAGAACAGCGATCACTCGCAAATCTCCGGACTCCATGAACCCTGTCGCCTCAGACAGATCACCGGTAAACGCATCCACCTGGCCACCCACAACCTGAGTCATGGCTTCACCGCCATTGTTGTAGGACAGATAGGGAATCGATGGGAGTTTTTCCGCACCCGCCGCTTTTGCGGCAATCAGCACCTTCAGGTGGTCCCAGCCACCCCGTGCGCTGCCACCAGCAAACTTGACGGACTTGGGATTGGCCTTCACGGCATCCATCAGTTCTTTGAGGTTCTGATACCTGGAATTCTTGCTTACCGCGATAATTCCGTAGTCGGCGCCCAGTGCGCCCACCCAGGTGACCATATCGGCATTCATGCCAGGAAACTGGCCCTGGGCCAGGCGCGTTGTCGTTGCCGTGGAGGCCGCCACCAGCAGCTTGTTATCACCTGCGCGTTTGCTCACGGTATGAGCGTAGGCAACGCCTCCGCCAGCGCCGGCCATATTGACGGTCTGCACTGTTCCATCAACCAGGCTGAGGTCCTGCAGCACATTGCCTACGCTCCGGCAGGTAAAGTCCCAGCCGCCTCCGGGATCCGCCGGTGCCAGACACTCAACCTTGCCAGAAGGTTGCCAAGCCATTGCAGAGGTACTGACGGCGGCCGCCGCCACCAAAGAGAGGAATCGTTTGAACATCATTGTGGTCACCTTACTCAGTTGTTTTTGTCATGATCGCCAGGTCACCGGAACGAATGAGGAGGAGCTCTCCGGTGAGGCGATTAAGGGCAGACTAATAGGTGAAACCCGAGACACAGAAGCTTGTGGGCGTAACGCCTTTAAAGACTTTTTTCTGCATTCTGTGCATAAAGATCACGGGCGGTGGCCGCAAGGATGGATTACCCTGAAAAGCAAACGACAAAAAGCCGTGCTCTATCCGTGTTAAGAAAAACCAAACTGAAAACCCGCATGATCCTGACCCTGGGATTGCTCGGCACCTTGCAAACGGTGCTGATTGGCAGTTTTGCCGGCTATTACCTCAGTGAGTCACTGTATGAGGAAATTGGCGAGCGCGCTTTGATGGTCGCCAAAACCGTTGCCGCCACACCGGCTGTTATCGAGGGCGTCCGCACCAGAAACATCCCTGCGCTCAATCAACTGGCCCGTCGGCTTACCGAAACCAATGAAGCTCTGTTTATTGTCATTGGCGATCACCGGGCAATCCGTCTGGCGCATCCGGACCCGACCCGGATTGGCTATTCGATGGGTGACGACGATGGTGATTACGGCCAACAGGCTCTGCAACACGGCCAGGCGTATGTCGCTCGCGCCAAAGGCAGCCTTGGGGAGTCCATGCGCGGAAAGGCTCCGGTATCCACTCCGGAAACGGGCAAGATCATCGGGATCGTATCGGTGGGTTACAGTCTCGAGCAGGTTGAGAACACCATACGTCGATATAATTTTGTTCTCTATGGTGTTGTCGGCCTAATGCTTTTGTTCACAGTGTTCTCGGCCATCATCATCGCCGGCCGATTCAAGCGTGCCATCTTCGGCCTTGAACCAGAGGAAATCGCCCGGTTGTTCCAGGAGCGTGACGCTACCCTGCAATCCGTTCGTGAAGGCATTATTGCGGTCAATCGGGACGGGATAATAACCACCGCCAACCGGGCAGCCTATGAGACACTGGAACTGCCTGAGAACGAACCTCTCGCAGGCAAGCCCATTCTGGACATTCTGCCGGAAAGCAGCCTGATGTCGGTATTGCAAACCGGACAACCAGACTTCGACCGTGAAGTCTGGTTAAGAGGACGACAAATGGTCGTCAATCGGCTGCCAGTTCGCCAGGGTGAGCAGATCATCGGCGTGGTAGCCAGTTTTCGCCGGCGAGATGAGCTTGATCAGGTGAGTAGACAACTCACGCGAATACAGCAGTATGCCGATACCCTTCGCAGCCAGACCCATGAATACTCGAACAAGCTTCACACCATCGCCGGACTGATACAGATTGGCGCGACTGAAGAGGCGCTTAATCTGATTGGCAGCGAGGTGAGCGACCATCAGGCGCTGCTGCATCTTCTGCTGGAAGCCGTGCCAGACCCGATTATCGCTGGTTGTCTGCTCGGAAAGTACAATAGGGCGAAGGAAATGGGCCTGCGTCTGGAAATAGACCCTGGCAGCCAGATGGCCGACCTCCCGGCGGAGCTGCCCAGGGATCAGTTGGTCAGTGTTCTCGGCAACCTGATTGACAATGCGCTTGAAGCCACGGTCCACAAGGCGGGCAACGGCGGCCGGGTATCACTGTCGATGACCGATCTGGGGCACGAGCTGATTTTCGAGGTTGAAGACGAGGGCCCCGGAGTTCCCGGGCCGGATCGGGCCCGGATTTTCGAGCGTGGCTTCAGCACCAAAGGTGAGAAACACGGGATCGGCCTGCATCTGGTTCAGCAGTTTCTCGATCGCTGGGGAGGCTCGGTGACGGTTGAAAACCTGTCCGGAGGTGGCAGTCGTTTTACGCTCTACTTACCGAAAACGCCGATTGCGGGAGGACATCCGTGACCACGATCCGACTGCTTATTGTTGAAGACGATCCGAAGATCGCCGAGATTCAGCGCCGGTTTGTTGAGCGTGTTGAACAGGTGGAACTTTGTGGCATAGCCCATACCCTGGCCGATGCCAGGGATCTGATCGACGTACTGGAGCCTGAACTGATCCTCCTGGATGTCTACTTTCCCGACGGCAATGGTTTGGACCTGCTCCGGGAACTGAGAGCCCGTGACCGTCGGTCAGACGTCATTCTGATTACCGCAGCCAAAGAGGTAGAAACACTGCGTAGCGCCCTTCGTGGGGGCGTATTCGACTATATTCTGAAACCCCTGGTGTTCGAGCGCCTGCAGGAAGCCATTAACCGCTACCGGGAGCATCTGGACAAGCTGCTGGCACTGAACAAGCTCGCCCAGAAAGAAGTAGATGCGCTGTTACCCAGAGCCACCAACGACACCGAAGCCTCCGTGCCTGAACGGCTGCCAAAAGGTGTCGACAGCCTGACGCTGGACAAGATCAGAGGGGTGGTTGCCACTGGGGGTCACTGGAGCGCGGAAGAAATGGGGGCCGAGATCGGAGCCTCCCGGACAACGGCCCGCCGCTATCTGGAATTCCTGGTCGGCACCGGTGAGCTTTGCGCCGAAGTAAACTATGGTAGCGTTGGGCGCCCGGAACGACGCTATTGCCTGAAAGCCTGAAAGCACTCAAGTGGCCCTTATTCTTTATACATTACTGGCACAAGCAGGAGATCCCGATGAAACATCTGATTACCGCCGGCATCACAGCATTGACGGTGACGTTGACAGGTTGCCAGAACCTTCCAGATGCAAAGGAAGGGGCCAACCGTAATGTTGTTTTTCTCAAGGCCACACACTGTCTGGAGGAACCCGTCGGCGACCAGGATCGTATTCATTTTGGCCCCTGCCTGAAGATTACCGACATCAATGGAGAAGCGCCGACCGTGCGCAGCGACGGCTTCATTGAGCTGCCTGTTGCCCGGCCTGTAACCATCGGTACCAGCTGTGTCTACCGCCATGCCGATGGCACCCCGATTCCTGCAACCGTGGGCACCGCAGAGTTTCAGGTGAACAGCACCACGTTTCCGGAAGGCGGCCAGCGTTGGTACCTGCATGCCCACGAGCAGGCACGAGGTGTCGTTGGCTGTCAGCCCACACTCTCCACGTCGGTGTTTCCAACCCGAAAAACGGACTGACAAGAACTCTGTTGCGGCGATGGCCAAATGACGGGGCCGTTACCATCCCTCCACAAAGCCCGCTGAAAATTGCGTACCGGGAAGCCCTGTGCCACGGTTAAAGGGCAACCCTTGAATGGAGGACAGGAAATGCTCTATTGGGCTATTGTTTGTCTCGTTATTGCAGTGATCGCAGGAATTCTGGGTTTTGGCGGTATTGCAGGCACAGCGGCCAGCTTCGCGAAGATACTGTTTTTCGTCTTTCTGGTGCTTCTGGTGGTGTCGCTGGTCGTTAACGCCCTGCGCGGTAAGGGGCCAAAGGTATAGCATCAGCGATTTAACGGTCGTGGCCCTCCGGTAACCACGAGGGCCACCCCGGCTACCGCCACCACTCCCCCGGCAATGGCCAACGGCCCCAACCGCTCATTGAACAGAATAAAAGCTTCCAGTGCCGTTACCGGTGGCACCAGATAAAACAGACTGGCCACCTGCGAAGCCGCACCGCGACGAATAAGCCACATCAGAATCAGAATGGCACTTACCGACAGCCCGAACACCAGCCATCCCAGCGCCAGACTGAATTGCACTGTCCATTCGATGTGCCGGGTTTCCAGCGTGAAGGCACCAATCGCGAAGAACGCTGCAGCCGCTGTGTACTGAATCATGGTGCCAGATATCAGATCCACTCCGGTTCCGAAGCGCTTCTGATAGACCGTACCCAGTGAAATTCCGATCAACGACAAGCCGGCCCAGAGAATGGTGACCGGTGAAAAACTACCACCATTGGCACCGCTGCCCAGCTTTTCCGCCAACACCAACGCCACCCCGGCCAGCCCCATGACCAGCCCCAGCCACTGCCTGCCAGCAACCGACTCCCGCAGAATCAGAACGGCTGCCAACGCTGTTACCAGCGGTTGAAGACCAACAATCAGTGAGACCAGGCCTGAAGGCATGCCCTGATCGATGGCATAGAACACCCCGCCCAGATAGGTTCCCTGCACCAACAACCCGGTAATCGCCAGATGTCCGGCCCCACGCCAGCCCGGCCAACGGGATTTCATGGCCACGGCGAGAATAGCCAACGGCACCAGCGTCAGCAGCATACGGATCAGCAGCAGGGTAAAGGGTTCCGCATAAGGCAGACCATACTTGGCGCCAATGAACCCGGTGCTCCACAACCAGACAAACAGGGCGGGCACAAAAAAGGAGTAATAGATCGGTGGCATAAGTCCCGGCAGAGGCTGGAAAAAGAGCCTCGACTATACCCGGCCAATCAGGCCGGGAACAGGTACAGCCTTGCCATTACAGAGACACAGTCACCCTATGGGGCGGTGAGCATTGTCTGAAGCTTCTGGGTAAACTCCACCGCTTCGCAACCAAGCGGGGTCAGGTAACCACCATCCTTCTGGCTTATCAGCCCTTTGGCAAACAAGGATTCCGCCGCGCGCAGCGTTTCCGGCGCCGCACTGTGAGCGTGCACCTTGATGCCCTCCTGGGTAGAGGCGGACGGAAACTGCAGTAACAGGTTCAGCTCAGCAAGGTGGTTCGGAGAGAACGGCATAAAAGCTCCTTATCGTCAGCGTTCTCTGCAGTTTAGCCCAAACAGTCGTGGACCGAAGCAGAATCACAAAGAAATTGATCCAGATGCATAGTTTGCCTGACTATCCTAAAGTTATTGTCTTCAAAGGCCCGATCCCTGCCTGTCACCGGCACAGAAAAACGGCAACACGGACACGTTGATCATGGATAACACACCAGCTCAGACCACCGACAATGCACCTCGTTCGCTGCGCCATCTGAGCGTCTACCTGGCCACACTGGTCAAAGGCAGGCTTTGGCTTAAAGTGCTCATTGGCATGGGGCTTGGTCTGGTGGTGGGCACCCTGCTTGGTCCTTCGGTCGGCCTGGTCGAACCGGACACGGGCACCTTGATCGGTAACTGGCTGGCGTTTCCGGGGCAACTCTTCCTCGCCACTATACAGATGATCGTCATACCACTGGTGATTGCCTCGGTGGTGCGAGGACTGGCCGCCAGCGACAACCTGGAACAACTCCGGAAAATGGGTACCCGGGTTACCCTGTTTTTTGTCATTACAACCGCCATTGCGGCCACCATCGGCCTCTGGGTGGGCGGCCTGGTTAACCCGGGAGATCTGATGACCGGCCTGACCACACCGCCAGCCGATGCCGCGCCGGTGGCCGCCGACATCCCCGGCCTGGACGCCATCCCCCAGACACTGATTGGACTTCTGCCCGGCAACCCCCTGGACGCCATGGTGGAAGGGCAGATGCTGCAGGTGGTGATTTTCTCCATCATCATCGGCGTTGCGCTGGTCAGTATGTCGGGCGACAAAGCCAAGCCGATGCTCGACCTGCTCGATTCACTGCAGCAAATCTGCATGACCGTGGTTCGCTGGGCCATGCGCCTCGCCCCCTATGCCGTGTTTGGCCTGATGGCACAACTGACGACTACCTTGGGTTTTCGTGCCATGATTGGCATGGCCTCGTATGTGGCAACGGTGCTGTTCGGCCTCGCCGTCCTGATGGGGTTTTATCTGGTCATTCTCAAACTGCTGGCAGGTGTACGGCCACTGCAGTTCCTGAGGGATACCCGTGATGTCTTGCTGCTGGCATTCTCGACCTCCAGCTCCGCCGCTGTCATGCCCCTGTCTATCCGTACCGCAGAGGACAAACTCGGGGTGCGCCCGTCGGTTTCCCAGTTTGTAATCCCCCTGGGCGCAACCATCAACATGAATGGCACTGCGCTTTATCAGGCCGTCGCGACCGTTTTCCTGGCCCAGGTCTACGGCATCGACCTCAGTGTTGGCAGTATGGCCCTGGTGGTCGCCATGGCAGTGGGTGCCTCTATAGGGTCGCCGGCTACCCCGGGGGTCGGCATTGTCATTCTGGCAATGGTACTGCAATCGGTGGGTGTACCAGCCGCAGGTATTGCCTTGATCATGGGCGTGGACCGAATTCTGGATATGTGCCGAACCGCCATCAATGTAACCGGCGACCTGGTTGCCTGCCGGCTGCTGGAGAACTGGTCGGGCAAGCGACTTCCGCCGCCAGCCGGACCGATTGCCGGCGATGCCTGAAGACAACGGCCAATTTGTGACCCCATGAACAATCGGTATCATGAAGGCACGAAACTCCTACACTTGAACGGCCATCTACCGCGATAATAGACGTAGTGTGTCATTCAGAAACAAAGCTTCGGGTTCTTGATGAATTTCAGCGGTACATCCCTGACAACCAGAGTCACCATTGCCCTTGTCACCGGACTCCTTCTCGCGACAGCTACGGCCCATGCCGACAGCATCAAACGCATCGTGCATCCGGACGGACGGGTGGAATTCACCAATGTGAAAAGCAAAAGCCAGCCACGAGCCTCCACCAAGAGTGAAACCGTGTATCGTTACACCGACGAACACGGTGTCGTGGCCTACAGCAGCCAGCGCCCGGGCAACGCCGACTTCGATGTTATCCGCTTCCACTGCTACGCCTGTGACCCGGAATCCAGCGTCGACTGGCACAAAACGCCATTGTTCCTGAGCCCCTATCGCAGTGAAATCCAGACCGCGGCAGCTGAATTCAATGTTGACCCGGCCCTGGTGCGAGCCGTTATACATGCCGAGTCTGCCTTCAACCCCAAGGCCATTTCACCGGTCGGTGCCCAGGGACTGATGCAGCTGATGCCGGGGACGGCACAGGAACTGGGCGTAAAAGACCCACTGGAGGCCAGCGAAAACATCCGCGGCGGTGTCGACTATCTGGCCAAAATGCTCAAACGCTTTAATGGCGACACTCGCCTGGCGACCGCCGCCTATAACGCCGGCCCCGGCGCCGTTGGCCGCTACAGGGGCATTCCGCCTTACGCGGAAACCAAAGCCTACGTGGAACGTGTAGGTATCCTGCACCAGCGCTACGCCGCCAACTGATGGGCACCATCATCAAACGGCCCGATATCAAGGGCGATATCGTGCATGTCGCCAACGACCGCTACGGCAATATTCTGGTGATTGATGATCGCAAACACCGGATTCTCAGTTTTGATTCCGTGTTTGAGCAAAGCAAAATTCTGCGTCGGGCACCCCATGTTCCCGTCCACGAATACAGCCGTGCCATGCTGCTGCCCATTGCCTTCGCCAGGCCCGACCACATCACTGTGCTTGGTTTGGGTGCAGGCGTCGTCGCCCACGGCATACACCGCCTGTTACCCGACAGTCAGGTTCATGTGGTGGAGTTGCGTCAAAAGGTGTTCGAGACCGCACGGGACTGGTTCTCGTTCCCGCAACATGAGCGCCTTCATGTCACCGTCGCCGATGCCTGGCATACACTGGAAACGCTTCCGGGGGCCAGCACCGCCATGATTGTCACGGATCTGTACAGCGCAGACCGGATGTCGCCCCTTCAAGCGCAACGCCGGTTCATCAAGGCCTGTGCCCGGGCACTCAAACCTGACGGCTGGCTCGTTCTGAACTATCACCGCATGCCGGAGCCGGACGGTAACCTGCTGCGCGAGCTGAAACGCCAGTTCCCGTGTCTGCTCACCTTCAAAAGCAAAACCAACAACTGGGTTATCTATGGCTGCAAGCGGGTGTTTGATCCCTGGCAGATACCCGACTCAGTCCTCAAGGCATTGGAAGAACAACTGCCGGTTGGATGGCCCGCGCTGATGAAAAAAATCCGGGTCTTATAAAATCCGCCCTGCCGACCACGAAAAATCTTACTCCGTTTTACATTTTTTTATGTAATTGCCGGTAATTGTTCATAGTTTTCAGGCTAAACTCTGCGCCTCTCTACACCCTCTCTTACTCATGTAAAGGAACAAAGCATGGCATTTGAGTACGGAGCTCAAAAACTCAACATCCGGAATCCATTCCGGTTCGAAGGGCTGGTCCGGTCCATTCGTGGTGCAATTCTGCTGGCGATTGGCGTCTATCTCCTGTTTCAGATTCAACCCCTGCTTGGTACCGACAAACCCAGGGCCTGGGTTAACCTGTTGATCGGCGGCCTGTTTGTAATGGGCGGGTTGAAGGCGCTGGGCGGAGGCCTGTTCCAGGTCATGCGTTTCTTCGTGGGCCGCGCCGCGCCGGCCTCACTGGCCAAAAACGTTGCCCGTGAAGCCGTGAACGAACGCGAGCCGACCCTGTATAACTCTAAAATGCTCCACAACATGCTCATGAGCAAGAGCAACCCGACCTTTATCGAGCCCACCGGCTGGTTCGCCCGGGCGGTTCACTCGGTCTTTCCCAACCTGATTGTCACGCCCTGGCCAATTCGCAACGTCGCTCAGAATCTGGCCATGAAACTGACCAAGAGTTTCGTGGCCATCGCCGCCTTTCTGGTGGCCAGCCTGGTGGTCACCATGGTGTTCTCAGGCACCGAAGGTGCGGATGTTGGCAGCACGGTTATCTCACTGATCCTGCAAGCGTCATTGCTGGTGTACCTGGGGCTGTTGTGGGTCAAACTCGGCAACCCGCTGTCCCGCAGTAACATGACCAGCCTGAGCCAGACCACCAGCAAGGGACTGGCGCTGGTGATCATTGGTGCCATCGCAGTGCCCATCCTGACTGCCCAGGGCTGGCTTGGCTTCTGGGACAGTCTGCACGTCAGTGCCCGCCAGGATTTGGCCGGCCTGATGCCCCTGCTTGAACCGGTTTTCCGTACCGGGTCCCTGCTGACCCTGACTATCGTCTGTGCTCTGACGACAGCGGCCATTGCGGTGGTTTTGATCAAAGCACGCATTGGCATGGTGCCCATCGCAACCAGCAGCTCTGAACTCAACAATAGCTGGCGATTCGATCTGCACCCACGCCAGATCTTCACGACGCTGCGCGACCTGGTGTTGATGCAAAAACGTCAGCAGGAGCTGCCGAACCGGGTATATCTGGACAGCAACGACACCGGTGATGCCAACCGGGAGAATGAGCAGTTCAACGGCGACCTTCTGGTCGAAATACAGCCTGTTGTCGAAGACCGCGAAGAGCCAAAATCCCTGCGCTGGGCCCGGGCAAGCGGAACCATCGCTGGCCAGATACTCCTGTTGGCGGGTGCCCTGCTGCTCTGGCTGGGTGCCGATCGCGTGATGGACCATGTTTACGCTCTGGATCAGCTTCGCGCTACCCGGCTCGATGTCGACCAGGCATTGAACCTGCTGTTCGTCCCCGCGGGCGCCACGGCCGCCATCCTGCTTGCCAGCTTGCTATTGCTCGGCTTCGGCCGGACACTGTCCAGAATCTGCCATCTGTTCTGGGCCGAGATCTTCTTTAAGTCCAACCTGTTCGATATGCACTGTGAAGGCACGGTGATGCGGGCAACTCATTACCGCGGCGCCGACCGTCACAGTGCGTCCAGTGAACAGGATGTATTCAGTTTCGACGCCACCTACTTCGCTCTGGCAACTGAAGCGGTCAGCTCAACGTTTGCAGTCTCTGGCCAGCAAAACCTGGAGCAGCCGAGGTATCTGCTGTCCCTGTCGCCATGCGATGGATTCATCAACAGCGTGGTTGGCGACCTGGAAGACCAGTTCCGTCGCCGCAACGACGAAATAAAGAACGAAAAGCAGGCCGACCGCGAACAGCGGCTCGACTATATCCGCCAGGAGCAGGAAGCGCGCAGAACCGGGGATATGGCTGCCCAGGGCCTGGTTGCACCAGAGCAGCGGGCATCACTGGAATCAGACGTGGTGTCCGATCAGGACCGTGAGAAGATTGCCCGCTGGGAGGGCGACACAGCCGATAACTGATGGCAAATCAGACAGCACACCAGGAGCTCTTCGGAGCTCCTTTTTTGTCGGGCACAACATGAAACTCTTACGGATACTCACCAATCAGAACGGTATTAGCCGCCGACAGGCCAAGACCCTGCTCGCCGCCGGCCGTGTTCAGGTTGATGGCGAGCGCTGCCATGACCCGGACCTGGACATCCAGCGGTTTCGTGAAGTGTGCGTTGACCAGCGAATCATCCAGAGCGCGGCCCCTGCGTATTACCTGATGCTGAACAAACCATCGGGCTATCTGAGCGCCACCCGCGATGACCAGCACCCCACCGTTATGGAACTGATTGACCCATCGCTTCGGCCACATGTGCACATCGCAGGGCGACTGGACAGGGCAAGCACCGGGCTATTGATTCTCAGCAGTGACGGAGTCTGGAGCCGACGGCTGACCGAACCGGCGGTCAAAATCCCCAAGGTATACCGGGTAACCACGGCTTACGCCATCTCACCGGAGACAGAGGATCGGTTCAGGGAAGGCATCTGGTTCGAGTACGAACAACTCAGAACCTCGCCCGCGTCGCTGGAGCCATTGGGAGAGCGGGAAGTACGGCTGACGATCTACGAAGGCCGCTATCATCAGGTGAAACGCATGTTTCACGCCGTGGGCAACCGGGTGACCTCATTGCACAGGGAAAGCATGGGCGGGCTGACTGTGGATGGGCTAGAGCCAGGCAGCTACCGCCATCTCAGCGCACAAGAGGTCAGCTCAATCGGCTGACCTCTTGCCATATCATCAGGCGCGGCTGAGGAATTTGCGCTCTTCCACGTTCACGCGAATTCGGTCACCCGTGGAAATGTGCTCAGGAACCTGTACCACCAGGCCTGTGGTCAGGCGGGCGGGTTTGGTTCTGGCGGTTGCCGAGCCACCCTTGATGGACGGATCGGTTTCTTCAATGGTCAGTTCCACCGTCGGCGGCAGGTCAATGGCCACCGGGTTTTCGCTGACCAGAATCACCATTACCCCCTGGGTGTCCTCCGTAATGAACAGCAACTCATCCTCAATGGCACTGCGGTTGAGCATGTACTGAGTAAAGTCTTCTGTATCCATGAACACATACTCATCACCATCAGCGTAGGAGAAGGTCGCTTCCCGGCGCACCAGATCCGCCAGATTGAGCATGTCCGAGTCCTTGAAGGTCTCATCCAGTTTCTGGTTGGTGACCACATCGTACATGCGCATCCGGTAAAGGCTGCCTCCGGCACGGCCCTGGGGCACGGAGCGCTCGATATCCTTCACGAAATAGACGCGGCCTTCGTATTCAACCGCCTGATTCTTTTTGATTTCACTTGCTTTAGGCATGACATCCGGTTCCAGAATAGTTAGTCATCACGGGCGCTGGTATACCACGACTGGCGGTAATATGCGATAGCCCTCAGCCACTCGCCTTTGACAATTCATCCCGGGTGCGCAAACGCCCTTCACGGCGTATCTGTGCCTTGGCATAACGGCGCTTCTGGTCCTCGGTTTCCGGGATTACCTGGGGCACATCCACCGGCTTGCCCTGTTCATCGAGTGCCACAAAGGTAAAGAAGGCGGACAGAATATGGCGAGTCTCGCCGGTATAGCTGTTCTCGGCCTCCACCTTCGCACCGATCTCCATCGAGGAGCCCCAACTACGGTTCAGTGACAGATTGAACAACAAGGTGTCATTGCCTTTGGCGGGAGCGCGAAAATGAATGGAATCCACCGCCGCCGTCACACAGACATGGGCCGAGTGCCGCTCCGCGACCACCAGTGCCAAGCGGTCACACTTCGCCATGATCATGCCCCCGAACACCGTATTGTGGGAGTTCATATCGTTCGGAAACACTTTATACACATGCTTTTCAATAGCTGAAGCAGAAACAGCTTTTGCAGGTTTATCGGTCATGAAACGGTCATTCCTGTGTGTGTTTACCCACACTTTCTGTGGATAACTTTGTTAGCAAGGCAAGGACATGCGATCACAGGCAGCATAAACACTGCGTTTGCGATCCCTGCGGTTAATTTGATCAGATATACTGCACGTTTTAATGACAACAACAAAGCGGGCATTACCCCCGAAAGGATTCACATACCGGAAAGGAGTTTCCAATGATCGTCTGCGGCCCTATCGTACGCCACTCCAATCGCACCATGCTCAACCTATGGCTGGTATTAGACCAGCGTCCCGAGAGCATTCAACTGAATACCTATCTGGATGATGCCAGAGCATCACCAGTTACCAGAGACTGCGACGCCGAGTTCATACCAGCAGGCGATAACTGCTATATCTGCATGCTGTCGACGGACCTTCCCCTCGACAACGCCGAGCCTTATCACCAAACCAATGAGCTCTTCTACGAAATAGTACTGGATGGCGAGCCCTTTGGAGACAGCCAGCTGCTGGCGACACTTTGCCCTGGCACGGACAAGCTGCCCAGTGTTTACCTGCCCCGGGAGCATCGGCATTTCATTCAGGCCTCCTGCCGGCGTCCTCACTCCCCGGGGCAAGACAAAAAGCCGGACCAACTCGCCCGGGGCGCCCGTTTGCTGGCGGAGAATCTGCGCGAGGAGAGCCGGCCAAGCCAGCTGTTTCTGACCGGCGACCAGATCTACGCCGACGATGTGTCACCCTTGCTGCTGGATTATCTGGGCAAGCTGCAGAAACACCTTGGACTGGCCGACGATCTGAAAAACCTGCCGGCGGGCAAAGACCTGCACCGGCTGTCGAAACTGGATGACCGGCACTGGGTAACCCGAAGCCCCTACGGATTCAGCTCCAGCGCCAAAAGCTCTCACCTGCTGACCCGTGCCGAATATCTGAGCATGTACCTGTTTGCCTTCTCAGGCGCCGGACACCAGTTTGGCCTCGACTTCGCGGGCCACGACGAACTCAAGCCACGGCTTGCCAAACAGCCCGCCAATACCCGGGATGGCCGGAACCCGCCGGTGCAATATGTCTACACGGAGCGACAACACGCAGAAGACCACCGTAATCTGTCTGGCTTTGCACATCTGGCCCGTTCGGAGGTCCGCCAACTGCTCGCCAACACGGTGACCTACATGATCTTTGATGACCATGAAGTAACCGACGACTGGAACATCTCGAAACAGAACGCCCGGCAACTGAGCACCACGCCCATTGGCCGGTATGTGCTGATCAACGCTCTGCAGACTTACTTCCTCTGCCAGCACTGGGGCAATCAGCCCTCTCTGGTGAAGTCCGAAGTGGCAAAACTCAAAACACTTCTCGAACAGAATACGCCAGCCGACCACAAAGAATGGGACTGGTTGCTTGAGCGGTACTGGGGCTACGAACTGGAACAGACACCGCCGGTGGCGGTGCTGGATACCCGCACGCACCGGGAATTCAGCAAGCGAGGCAAACACTCGCTTGGCCTGATGTCTGATCAGCAGATCCAGCAACTGGGCCAGCGACTCTCCGGGTTTCATCAATGTCGCACGCTGATTGTGGTCTCACCGACCCCCACCTACGGATTCAGTCATATCGAATACCTGCAGCTGAATTTTCCCATGTTCAAACGCACTCTGGATCGGGAACCCTGGAGTGCTGACACGGCATCGCTCGAGGCTCTGAAATCATCCTGCTGTCAGTTACCCGGTGTTGAGCATGTGGTGGTTTTCTCTGGCGACGTACACTACGCCTTTGCCCGAAGACGTCAAACCAGCCAGGGGCCCGTGCTCTGGCAGATCTGCAGCAGCGCCTGCAACAACGTACCCATGGGTGAGAATATCGGCTTGAGGGCCATCAACAGGATCGGCGAGTTACTGGGCAAAAACCAGGAACGTTACCTGCTGCCGGAAGACAGCGACTTCTTCCTGACCAGTGACCGCAATATCGGCACCTTGATGCTTGACGATCAGGGCTGCCCGGTCCAGGCGGGATTGCTGTGTGCGGGAGAAAACGGCAGTTACCAGAAGCGTTACGATCTGGTGAACTACCGGGAAACCAACTGAAGCGACAGGAGCCACCAGACAGGTGGCCCCGTCAGGGATCAGCCCAGTACGTCGAAGTGGGCTGCATCCTGCTCAATGCACCAGTCCAGCTTCTCCAGATAAGCGGCCTTGGTTTTGAGCTTGGTTTGCTTGTGGGCGCGCATGTTCAGTTGCTTCATTTGCGTTGCCACCGCTTTGGCGCGCTCCGCCAACTGTTCCGGCGCCACAATTTCATCCAGGAAGCCGGCCGCGATAGCCGTTTCCGGGTTAAAGATCTCAGCGTTTACCACCGAGCGGTAGAAGTAAGGGGCCGGCATACGATGGCGCGCAATCTCAATGCCCGCATGGTGCATGGTCATACCAATGGCCACTTCATTCAGGCCCAGCTTGAAGCCACCCTCTACCCCGATTCGATAATCCACTGAAAGCAGAACGAACGCGCCCTTGGCGATGGCGTGGCCACTGCACGCGGCAATAACCGGCAGCGGAAATGCAGCCAGACGACGGGTAAACGTAGAGCCCACCTTAACCAGCGCCATGGCCTCTTTCGGGCCTTTCTGCATTTCCTTGAGATCATAGCCGCCGGAAAACATCCCCGGCTGCCCCGTGAGAATGACAATGGCCTTATCCTGCTCTGCCTGATCCAGCGCGGCATTCAGCGCGTCAAATACCTCATGGCTCAGAGCATTAGCCTTGCCATTGTTCACGGTAATGGTGGCAATGCCGTCGTTCAGTTCGTAAGTTACGAGTTCTGTCACCTGGATTTCCTCATCTACTGCCAGAATTAAGTGAGTGTTTGTTAACTGTATAGCGAACACCGGTCATGGGCAACGCCAAAATCCCGATCAACGGTCTCAGGATTCTGACGCCTTCCCGGAGCCGGAGGTTCGCCGGTACATCCACGCCAGGCCAAGCAGCGCCAGCCCCAGCCCCATAAAGGCAGCAACCCGCCACAGTCCCTGCAGCCCGGCCATATCCACCAGAAAGATCTTGCCGATGACCAGACCAAGCAGAATCATTCCTGCCTTGTGCAGCAGTTCGCTCTGGTTACGTGTGGACCAAAGGATCGCGGCAATCGAGTAGAGCATACCAATCACCGAGTAGGTATAGAGCTCGCCCTCCCCCATTCCACTGGACAGAGTCATCGCACTGCCCTGCCACAGATGCCGGATTTCGAGCAAAGTGAACACCCCGAAAGCCACTGCAGCCGTACAAAGAGACCAGCGAACGGGCACAAGATCGGAGTATCGAGCGCTGGCCAGAGCCAGAAGGACCGGCGCGCCATACGCCAGCAACAGCAGATTGAATACCGGAGTACTGCCAATAGTGCCGTCGGTCCACCAGGGGTTGTGCACCACGGCAACAACGAGATAACTCAGAACAGCGATCACCGTCAGTGCCCTCGCCAGCAACCGGTAAAGCCACCCCAGCGTTCCCGCGACCCTGGACCGGAAAACGTAGACGATGCTCAAAGCGCCCCAGAGCACGGTATTGATTGACGCCTCGGTGACGCCATATTCCCGCGCAAAAATATCACCATTGTATAGCCAGTAACGAAGCTCCACGCCCAGGAACAGAACCAGCAGATGCAAGGTGACAGCTTCCAGCCAGGGCCGAATCACCTCCTTTCTGGCCAGCCAGGTAGCAGCGCCAGCAAACAGCGTGGCCCCTCCGTATGTCCAAAGGGACCAATGCCCACCCGCATCGTAGCTCTGCAACCATGGATTGAAGGTCAGTCTCGCCACCACAATGGCCAGTAAAACCTTGAGAATCAGGAACAGCTCGGGCGCCTGGTATCGGCGTCCAAGCCAGACCAGGCTGACGAACTGAGTGGCCAGTGCCAATGTCATTGACGCTTCCTGCAACCACATGGCAACCGCCATGGAATAGCACGCGTGGGCAGCCAGTATCGCCCAGACCAGGCCAACGCGATAACCTGGCGAGTGCTCCAAGCGCCAGGCAACGACACCATAGACCGCCGCCGCCAGGAGCGCGACCAACGCCCAGTTGCCTGCAGCCTGCCCGCCCTGAACAAGCAACCAACCCAGTAACAGCCAGATAACGGGCGCCAGCATCGCCAGCGACGCCCACCGCCTCAGCTCCAGCTGCGTACGCCACTGCCAGAGGACGCTCAATACCACCAGCACAGAGGCAAGAATCAGATAGGTGATGAAGGGCTGATGGAAACTCTGTGCCAACGGCCTGAACAGAACGTCCTGACTCAGATCGGCAGAATACACAAGCCAGCCGGCAAACGTGGCCAACACCGCGGCCCAGGGCAAAAACCACAGTCGCTGCCGGCTTTGGGGCAACAATACGGCGACCGGTAGCATCCATAGCCACGCCAGAAAAGCGGGATCATCCGTCGATTGCCAGGTAATAGACGCTCCCCAGGCCAACAATGTTGCCAGCAAGGCGTCTCTTCGACGCTGCAGGGGAAGCAGGCCATCTCCGGGTAAGACCGAAAACAACAGGAAAAGCACGGGAAGATAACAGGACACCGCCAGGCCGTGGCGTCCACTAACGGCAACCAGAAGCCACCAGAGTCCGGCGCCGGCCAGGGTGCCAAACCAAAGCCAGGGACGGTAGACATACTGCATCAACAGCAGGGAACTGACGGTGATCACAACGCTGTAACTCAGCACAAAGACGGCACTTCCGCCCTCACCCCCGACCAGCAGCGGCACCAGATAAGCACCCGATAGCCCCATAATGGCCAGCAATGGGCCATGCACAAGCGCCAGAAACATGGTCGCGACGGAAACCAGTGCCAGCGCGAAAAGCGCCGGTACGGGCCCGATCAATCCATAATGATGAACGCCCGCCAACAAGGCTGCATAGAGTGTGACACTGCCACCGCCGGCCAGTGCTGCAAAGACCTGATCCGACCCCATGTGACGCCGACGAAAATATTCCGCGCCTGCATGCAGCCCCAACCCGGTCAACAACGCCATCAGCAACTGATGCACTGGTCCGATAAGTCCGGCGGAAATCGAATGGCTCACCATAAAGATCCCGGCAAGACTGACACTCAGCGCGCCAATCCAGACCATCCAGTTGGCTTTGAATGCCGCCACGCCACGGGATACCAGAGCATCCGACCGATTCACGGGAACGGCAATTGCTGTGTCTTCCGCGGCCGGCTCCCGAGATGTCTCTGCGTCTGTCGTTTCTGCCACCGAACTTGCTGGCTCCCGCACGTACCCGACATCCGCCGGCACATCCGGGGTGGCCGGCGTCACCGGATCCGGCAGAGAAACCCCGGTATCGCGAAGCCTGGAAACCTCTGCCCGGAGGTCGGCGACTTCCCGAGCCAGATCCTCGACCCGGGAGGCGTGACGGTCTCTTTGCCGGAACGCCAGAAAGCCCAGAAGTGAGCCCAAAGGCACCAGCAGCACGCCAGCTCCGATAACGAGAAAGAGTAATGCTTCCAATGGACGTTTCCTTGTCTTGTCAGTTGCGAAAGATCACTGTTAGTGACATAAAAGCAGTATTCTAGCCGCAAAGTCATGACATACTCGACATATCAGACCGTAGCCCGCGCACATCTCCGGGGGAACCAGACATGCCAGAACAATCCATCGAAATGACGCCGGACAGCTCTGTCTACAAGGCTCTGCTGGAATCCACAAAGGCGATTCCATGGAAAATCAACTGGCAGACCATGGCGTTCGAATACATCGGCCCGCAGATAGATGCATTGCTGGGCTGGCCCCAGGATAGCTGGAAAAGTGTCGAAGACTGGGCCACCCGTATGCATCCGGAGGATCAGGAGTGGGTCGTCAATTTCTGCGTCAAACAATCGGAGTGCGGCGTCGATCATGAAGCAGACTACCGCGCTCTGCATCTGGACGGTCACTATGTCTGGATACGTGACGTCGTGCATGTTGTTCGCGATGACAGTGGCGAAGTAGAAGCCCTGATCGGCTTCATGTTCGACATCAGCGAACGCAAGAAAACCGAGGAGAAGCTGATAGCCCTTCAGAAGAAACTCGAAGAGTACTCATTCAAGGATGGCCTGACCGGTTTGTCCAATCGACGGATGTTCGACACCGTTATTGAAGACACCTGGCTCAGCGCACAGCGCAACCGTCAGCCGTTATCACTGATTCTTCTCGATATCGACCATTTCAAACAATACAACGATTTATATGGCCACATTCAGGGCGACGAATGCCTGCGACGGGTTAGCTCCGTGCTAGCAAAAACCATTAAACGCCCCAAAGACTTTGTGGGACGATTCGGTGGCGAAGAGTTCGTCATTGTTCTGCCGGAAAGCGATGCCGATGCCGCCGTGAGAGTGGCGGAGCGATGCATCAGTGAGCTGCTTCGTGAACAGATTCCCCATGCAGATAATTCGGCGAGCCAGTTGGTAACACTCAGCATGGGTATCGGTACCATTATTCCGTCGCAGAATGATTCACTAACCGAATTTCTGGCCACTGTGGATGGACGGCTCTACGAAGCAAAAGACGCAGGGAGAAACCGTATTGTTGCGGCCTGAATCACTCAGGACACAACGTTAACTAACCGCAACCACTGAAAGACACAAATGTAAAGCAGAGGAATCCGAGCTGCCTCATTGAACACCTGTTGAATATCATAGTGAGCTCCCAAATTCTCAACCGAAAACGGAGCATCCTCATGAAAGGGAAACTCGGACTTCTCGCCGCCATGCTGGTTCTGGCAGGCTGTGCCACTGCTTCCGAGCAATTGCGCGTTTACACCGAACAGTATCCTCCTTATAACATGACCACCAACGGTCAGCCCTTTGCCCATTCAGAATCCGAAATCACCGGCCTCTGCACCGATGTGCTCAAAGCTGTTCTTGAGAATGCCAAGGTCGACTACAGCATCAAACTGCGTGACCTCAGCTATGGCATGAACCGCGCCCAACGGCACGAAGACCACGGTATCTACTGCGTATCCAAGACAGACGAGCGGGAGCCTTTCTTTGAATGGGTGGGACCACTCTCCAGCATCAAGTGGACCCTGTTTGCCAAGCCCGGCTCCAGCATCAAACTGGACGATCTTGAGGATGCCCGTGATTACCGTATCGGTGGCTACAAGGGCGATGTGATGACGGGATACCTGGAAGACAAAGGATTCGACGTTTCCGCCATCACCAACAATGGACTGAATGCCAAGCGGCTGGAACAGGATCAGATCGATCTATGGGTGGCCGATGGCCTGGCAGGCCCCTACCTGGCCGCCGATGCCTCCGACGTGACCGGCCTTGAGGCAGTTCTTGTTTTCCGCGAAACCCCGATGTATCTGGCCATTAACAAGGACTCTGATCCCGACTTGATCAAAGCCCTGAATACAGCCTACCAGGCCATGCAGGAAAGCGGTGAGATAGACACCATTTCGCGTTCTTACGGGCTCTGATCAAGAGCCTGCGCGTCTTCCCCGGAACCCGAAACGGATTCCGGGGCTCCGCCCCTTACAACAGCCATCCAGCCCCTCAATCGCCTACCATAGACTCCCTCCTCAAACCAACCATCACAGACCTAACTGTGATGGACTCAATATTGTTACAGTTTTATTACAAACAACCGCTGTCCGGAATCCAGGACAAACCTCAGAATCCCCGCCGGAATTGTAAAAAGATGAAAAACAGGAAAACTCACAGGGATTCAAGATGTTTTCGAGCAAAACCGTTGTACTTGGATTAACCGGACTATTGCTTGCTGGCTGCGGTAGCAGTTCTTCAGACGGAGGCGATAGGTCCACTTCCACCAGTCGCACCCTTAACCTGCCCAATGCGGTTGCAGCGACAAGCTATGTGTTCCGGGCCGAAATCAACACACTCTCCGGGGATATCACGTATCAGGCCAAACAACTCCCGGAATGGGCCTCCATCGATCCGGCCACTGGCGAAATAACCGGAAACCCTGAGGCTGATGACGTTTCTGCAAAGGTGCCAGTTTCCATCCAGGCAACCAATGGCAAGCAAACCGTCACGCTGTCTGGTTCACTTCAGGTTGAACATACCGCAGCCTACCTGCCAACTGCTGCGCGGGATTTCTACTCACAGGATTTCGAAGGTAATAAAAGAGGACTCAGGAACGACCTCTCCGGCGGCGAACTCAAGGGTGAAGTCCAGTTTGTGCAAACTCACTCGGTCGCTCCAGCCAACAATTTCGAGCGCAATCAGGTTGACGAAACCCAGAGCAAATACATGCCGAGAATCACGGCGCTCAGGGATGCCCTGTTGTTGTTTGTTCCCCAACCTGGCCTCAACCCGACAACCGTTGATGTGGAAGTGAGTCTTCACGGCGAACCGCTCATGACCCTGGCCATGGCACACCCCAATGCTTTGCCTGAATCCGATGTGACCGGTTCCCGGGAAGTTCAGTATTCCACACAGGCCTGGTCGATCCGGCTGCCTTGGGACACGATCAGGAACGGAATGTCCCTTCGCTTTGTTGCCGATCGCGATTCGGACACCTCAGTCTTTGGGGACCTCCCCGCTGGCAATATCGACATTGGCGAAGCCTCTCAGATTGTTTTCCAGAGTATTCGGCTGGGTATGCTTACCGAACCAGGCCAGGAAAACGGACACTACACTCTTCGTGACCCAATCATGGCCGCCACCGACTACTTCCAGACCATGCCTGTATCGCGATTGGTCATGGGCAGCTATGCCGACGCGGTACTTGACCGCGTCATCATCAGATCAGGTGTCATTTACGACAAAGAGGCAGATGGCGCAAGCCAGGCTGAGGGCGGTGTCTATAGCGGCGATATGCGTGAGAATGTGGCCAAGTCACAGGTCAGTGTTGGTATCAACATGGCCAACTTTGGCTATACCAGCAATCACATGAACCAGAGCCACCCCCACGTATTCAAACAGATTACCAACCACCACGCCTGGGGCATGTATCAGAATGGCAGGGTGTCCCACGGGCTGAGCGGCGGTAACGGCATCGGAACGCTCTACGCCACCTGGGGTAACGAGGCCAGTCACGAGTGGGGGCACGCCTACGGGCTGGGGCACTACCCAGGCCAGGGTCTGACCGAGGACGGCCGCTGGGCAGTACACCATGCCGACAGTGGCTGGGGCTACATCGCACACCGGGATCGTATGCGCGCCAACCTGTTCGGTGTGGATGAATCAGGCGCCTACAATTTCAAGCGCGACGCCATGTCTGGCGGTTCAGACGGTGGGCCTTTCTCGGTCTACACGCATTACACCGGCTACTCCGCCCGCATAATCCAGAACGATGTGGCACGGCTACCAGTACCGGATACCAGTTTCCCTTCAGGTTACAAGAAGTGGAACACAACCACGGGGCAGTATGAGAACTTCAGCAGTTCACACCCTGCACCGGTAGAGGTTGGCGTTCCGGTGGCCACTATCCTCGGTGGCTACGATCCCGATGGAACAGCCGCTGTCATTTACCCGGTTTTCCACGGCAACTACGGCAACGTATTTGAACTGTCGAAGCCAGACCTGAGCGCTGGCGGCGACCTTTGCTGGGTGGAAGTCAGCAACGCCGAAGGCAATAAAAAGCAGGTGTCCGTGGCCTCGGACCGACACAATGCCAGCAGTGTCAATCAGCTGCATTTCAATCTGCACGCGGATTTCAGGCCGACCAGCGCCAGCTTGCTCTGTCGTCGGGAGGGCAATATCCAGACCCTGACACAAACAAGCTTTGACGGATCCATACCCGACCTGCCTCCGGTCGGCATAGTAGGCCAGGACATTGGCTATCAACAGCTGCGCGCACGCGAAATAGCCGAGATTGAAGTGTCGTTGATGGCGTTGGATGCCACTCAATTCGCGGTGATGAACGGTGAACTTGCGACGCTGGTTGCAAGCTATACCGATACTGAATTGCGGGATGAATTGTCGACAGAAGCCTGGCAGCGCCTTGAACAACTGAAGGAACAGGACGAGGCAACCCGAGAGATTGCCGTCATTCTCGAACAGGCCCGGCGCGCCAACGTGACAGTGTCGGAAACCCGGAGCCGGCTGCTTCGCGCCCTCACCGAAAACGGCTTGATTGACTCGACCGATGATCTGGTCCCCAGCGGTGACGTCATTCGCGGCAACAACCTGTTCTTCGATAGCAACCTTGATGAAGATGGCTATGTGGCTCTCACGCCGCTGCCTCAGGATCTTGCCAGTACGCCCCGTTGGACCATGGACCTGAAAGGCCGGATCCATCCAACGGCTACCCCCTGGGAATGCCTGACGCCTGTCAACGGCAGACTCGGACTGACTTTATGCCAGGCCGATAATGCCAACCAGCGCTGGCAATACAATGAGGAAAACCAGCAGTTGCGGAATGAGGGAAGCGGTCGTTGCCTGGACTACGCCCACCACAACACCACCCTGATCACCTATGGTTGTACCGGCAGCTGGAACCAGACGTGGTCTGGCGTCTCCGTATCACACAACCGACTGTTGTCCCTGCTGGACGGCGCCCTTTTGGCAGAGGTGTATGAAACGCTTTTGACGAATTGATTCCTGGGCCCACCGATTGGCCGGGGCCGAAGCGCCCCGGCCACTCTCTTTCAGGCATTGCTCACCTGAAACTGACCGGTCAGATTTTTCAGCTTGTTTGCCGACACGTGCGTCATCTCAGAACTTGCGGTCAACCCCGCGATCACCGCGGTCATGAAGCTTACGCTGTCAGCAACGCCACTGGTCTGGGCACTCTGAACAGCGTTAGTTTCCGCAATGCCCGAGATCGCCCGGAAGAGCTTGTCGACCATGTGATGCAGCTCTGCGTTGTCATCCGACGCTGCCCGGGCCTGAGCCAGACGGGTCTCCATTTCTGCCATGCCGTCTTCCATCGTGGTTACGGCGCGCTGAGTTTCTTCCCGCACCCGATACAGGCGCTCATCAATTTCCGTCGTGGCCTGGGCTGTCCTGCTGGCCAGTTGCCGGACCTCGTCGGCGACGACTGCAAATCCTCGCCCTGCCTCACCGGCCCGAGCCGCTTCTATGGCCGCATTGAGCGCTAGCAGATTGGTCTGGGCTGCAATGTCGTTGATCATTTCAGCCGCCTTGCCGATCTCATCCGTGCGTTCACTCGCGGCGCGGATACCCTCGGCCGAACGCACGATAACGTCGCGAATGCTCTCGGTTTCACGGCTGACACGGGCAAACTGATCTTTGGCGCGAGCCACCACATCTTCCATACTTACTCGCATTTCCTGCGCTGTGGTCGAGGCATTTTCGATTTCGTTCTGCTGCAGATCTGCGCCCTTCAGCATCTGCTCTATGTCGTGTACCACCTGCTGAATCTTTTCATCCGCCTGGCGGTTCTGACCCACAAGGTGTTCACTGGCGGAGCGGGATTCACCCGCAAGACTGATGACCTGCCCCACCATGCCGTCGAGGGTATCC
This sequence comes from Marinobacter sp. MBR-105, assembly GCF_053628895.1. Classification (NCBI taxonomy): domain Bacteria; kingdom Pseudomonadati; phylum Pseudomonadota; class Gammaproteobacteria; order Pseudomonadales; family Marinobacteraceae; genus Marinobacter; species Marinobacter sp. MBR-105. Next base: position 99,699 of record NZ_JBRJHG010000014.1, read on the forward strand.
AGAAAGCTGTTCATCCAGCGCGCGAGATCCCCGCTCTCATCCCGCTTGGTCTTGCCGACATCGAGACGCTGGCGCAGATTCCCGCCTCCTTCGGCAATGTTTCGTATGACATCCGCAAGTGATGACAGGCTATCTGCCAATGGTTTGGCGGAACTTGCCCGGAAGATGACAAGCCCCAGGAGCGCAACCATCGCGTTCACGGAGGCTTCCAGCCACAGGGGAGCACCGCTTGCCGAAACCGCTACGTTTGCTGCCCAGATAAGCGCCATAAGGACCCCGAGCCGCGCCGTCAGTCGATAGCTGACCGAACGTTTCCGATACACCTCCTCCAGGTCGCCTTCACACATCATGCCCCAACGATCAGGAGACCCGGGTAACTGGAAGGTCACGCCTTTGCCAATCACCGGTATGTGGCGATAGTCGGAATAGCCGGGGTACTTAACGTAGAGGTTTTCACCGCGGGCCATGGTTTCGCGTACCCCTGGGTGCAACTGCCCCGTAGCCGGGTCGGTGAAACGTATTTCGAACTCGGTGTGTTCCCGAATCCGTACTGTACCGAAGCCCGTACGGATTCCGTCTTTGAGGTTGTCACCGTGACTGAAGGTGGCGTCTTCAAACCGCGAGCGCGACAAGGCAACTCCCGGTCTGATCGACGGATCAAACTGACTGTCGATCATGAAAATGTAGTTGTCGCCGGACTCTTCAAAAATGTGCCCGGCTTCGCGCTGAATCAGGTCACTCATGACATCGTTCGGAACCCGGGCACAGACTGCCGCTGCCTGATTGCCAGCGAGAGCGACCGGCTGGTAGAACATCAGCGTGACATCGTCATGAAACCTGGAGGTTGTGGCACCAAGCTGCAAGGTGACCGGATCACTGTAGGGCCCGTGGAGAAACCGCTCTCTCACCCCTCGTTGCACGGCCGCGGGCATGAGACCTGCGGCTCCGGTTCTGCCGGTCACCGTCGAGGCGACAACAGAGCCATCTTCTCTCACAACGAAAAGCTCGGAGATTTCCCGGAGGCGCGTAACGGCCGAATCCAGCACCTCTGAAATGCTATCCTCTTCGCTACCCTCAAGCCGTGCCGCAAGCCCCTCAAGGAAGGCCCACTTGCCATTTGCCCAGTTAATCAGCGCTTCGCGACGGGTTTTCGCGATGCTCTCGAATATCTCTTCATTCGTTGCATATTGCTGGCGGTTCAAAAAACAGGACCATCCCATCCGCAACTTACCTGTGGCCCCAAACCAGGGCAACCAGCCCCGCTCATCGGATGAAAGGTTCATGGAATCACTGCGTAAAGTCATAGCGCGCCTTCCTCAATCGGTACTGCATGCCTGCACTACAACGATGTGGTGCAAACATACCTGCTTTCAGAAGGAAGCTAAGCAAAGAGCGGGCCTGAACCGGCGGACTGGTCAAAACCTGAAGGGAGGTAGCAATTGCCGGATTCAAAGGATGAGAGGGCGCACCATCGGGGTGCGCCAGCAAAAATACGCACCATGGAAGGGCAAGGAGCCCCCCCCCCTGAGCTCAGCGGGTCTTCAGATTCTCCAGAAACTCAGCCATTTCTGCTTGCATGTCGACAACACGTTGCCGCCATTCCGCCTTGTAGGCCGCAAACTCCTCGCTCAATTCGCTCAATTGCAGCTGGGCTTCGGCGGCGGTCGCGGTGCTCTCCGCAAGCGTTTTCAAGTTGGCTTCAGACAACTGCTCCCGCTGGTCTTCAAGCCTGATTACCGTTTCGTTCAAGGTACGTTTGTCCTGCGGCGTTGCAGATGGAGTAGATTCAAGCGCTTCCCGCAGGGATTCAGACAGCTCTTCCAGATGCTGGCTCAGCTGGTCACCGTACTCTTCAGCCAACGCCGACATATCTTCATTCATACTCTGGGCCTGTTGCTGCAACTCCCGCCCCAGCCTCTCAAGCTCTACCGCCATCTCATCGGATTGATTTGCCCAGCGACTCTTGAGATCTTCACCCAGTCTTTCCAGCTGCCCAACAAGACTTCCCCATACCGGGCCCTGTTTCAGGGCATCGCCGGTGCGATAATAATCCACCAGCCAGTCGTCACCTTTACGTACCAGATAGGTTAAGGACTCCGTGGCTTCGTTCCGGCCCTCCAGACCACTCAGGGTGGTGGTTACCCGAGCCAGATTGTCATCAATGACCACACGCCCCCACTCAATGCTCACGTTCTGCCATTGCTGTTCAAAACCATCGAACCCCGCTTCATCGACCAGGGTTGAATAATCTGCGGCCGCTTCAGCATCCTCTTCAAGTACAGCTTGCCAAAATGCTTCGGATACTTCCTGGGGCGATTCCGGGCGACTGCAACCTGTCGCCATGAGTACGGAAAACACCATAAAAGGAACAAGTACATATTTCATTAATCAACCTCATCGATCACCCGGGAACAGTGACCCGGATTTTACATCAGGTGAAGGACAGCATTAGCGACGATTGCCCATCGTTAAGATATCGTCGTACTCCCACACTCTCACCACTGCACCGCCCGAAGTGATTCCGCCAATGGTCTCAAGCTCGTTGACCATGGCCGACGCTACGGCTTCCGCGTCAATCGCCCGATATTTTCTCAGTGGCCCGATCAACGCCCGATTCGCAACCGGCATGACGGCCACACCAAGAGCCTCGGCCGTTCGAGCCTCCTTGCGCTGCCCCAGCAACAGGCTCGGGTGGTAGATCGTAAGATAAGGAAATTTCAGCGCCCGGACATTGTCCTCAAGCTCTCCTTTGACTCGATTGTAGAAAACCGGGGATTGCGAAGATGCTCCGATGGCCGACATCAGAATCAATGCCCGTGCACCGGCGTTACGGGCCATCTGAGCTGCCTTCAATGCATAGTCATGATCGACCTTGCGAAAGGCTTCTCTGGAGCCTGCCTTTTTCAGGGTCGTTCCAAGGCAACAGATCAGGACATCCACCTGGAAAGCGTCAGGCTGAGCCTCCATCGCATCAAAATCCATGAAGCGCTGCTCCAGTTTCGAATTTTCCACGACCATCGGCCGGCGAACCGGAGCGATCACAGTCGATATCTCCGGCTGCTCGAGGAGCTTCTCCACCACCATGCCTCCGGTCAGGCCGGTAGCGCCTAAAACCATCACCTTCATTCGGTGTCTCCCTGTGTTCATCGCTTCTGATTGGTTGCCGGATTGCGTAGGATGATACTCGTAAACATCCGAATCCGAGCTCTCAACACGTGCCACTATGCTGAAATTATCCAATGCCGTCGAACTGGCAGACTGGGAAATCCAGATTACGCAGATACGATCCCAGGGGGCCGGCGGTCAGAATGTGAATAAGGTTGCCTCTGCCGTACACCTCCGGTTCGACGTCCTGCATTCCACCCTGCCGCCGTTTTACAAAGAACGTTTGATGGCATTGTCCGACCAGCGCATCAGTAAAGACGGCGTGATTGTGATCAAGGGGCAGTCTTTCCGCACGTTTGAGCAGAACAAAGAGGACGCGCTGAACCGACTCAAGACTCTCATTCAGGAGGCAGTGAAGCCGCAAAAAGCCCGCCGGCCAACGCGGCCGACGAAATCCTCCCAACGGCGGCGTGTGGATAACAAAACCCGCCGTGGAGAGATCAAATCCCTGAGGGGAAAAGTAAAAACCTAAGCCAGCCCCTGCTCTTTCGCCAGGGCTGATGCGGCCCGGGGACCGGTCCACAAAGAAGGGAGAATAATCAACGACACCGGAATGGCTGTGATAACAATGAACTGTTGCAACACCCCAATCTGACCGGCCCCCATATAGAGAAGAATCGCGGCCATCAGTGCCATGGCGCCACCCCAGAAAACGCGAATCCAGGGTTGCGGCTCGTCATGGCCGGCCCCCACCATCGCAATGGAGTAGCTCATCGAATCTCCGGTTGTCGCCACAAAGATGGTGGTCAGCAACAGGATTGCGGCCGCCATCCAGGTGCCTCCCGGCAGTGCCTGCGCAACCGTCAATGTGGCGACGTCAAACCGGAAATTGTTCAAAGCGTCGGTCAAATCAAACGTGCCGGACAGCTGATGGTATATGCCAGAGCCACCCAGCAACGTGAACCAGATGGTCGTGGCGATGGGTGCCAGTATGGCGACTGCCATGATGGTTTCACGGATGGTTCTACCCCGTGAGATTCTCGATACAAACACTGCCATCAAGGGGGTATAGCCAATAAACCAGGCAAAGAAAAACACCGTCCACCACTTCATCCACCAATCGGGCGCCGTCTGTGCTGTCATGGTCGCCATGGAAAAAAACGAGCCCAGATATTCGCCCATGGATTGCAGGTAGACATCCGTAAGGAATAGCGTGGGGCCAAACACAAAAATAACGCCGGCAATAATCAGCGCCAGGATGACGTTGAAACGACTGAGCAGCTGGATACCCCGATGCAGCCCGGTCATTGCGGATGTCATGTATACCCCTGCCAGCACAGCCAGAACCATGAGCTGAGTACCGTAGCCATCGGAGACACCGAACAGCTCATGCAATCCAAAGCTCATTTGTGTCGCCAGAAAGCCGATCGGGCCCACGGTGCCGGCAACCACTGCGATCACGCAGGCGGCATCCACCACTCCACCCAGGCGCCCGCTGACAACACGCTCGCCTAGCACGGGATAAAGCAGCGTCCGTGGCTGCAGTGGCTGCCCTTGTGAGTAGTGCGCGCGCGAGAGCACGATGGCCGTTAGTGAGCCAAGCACAGCCCAGGCTAGAAACCCCCAGTGCATAAATGACTGGGCAAGCGCAGGTGCAACGGCGGCAGGGGACGCGGCCCCGGTGTCGAACGCCGGCGGGGTGACCACAAAATGATAGACCGGCTCACCTGCTGCGAAGAAGACTCCACCACCGGCCAGCAACGTACACATGATCATCGATAGCCAGCGGAACCGGCCAATCTCCGGCTCATCCAGCCCTCCAATCCTGGCCCGACCGGCCCCGCTTACGCCCGTGGCAACCGCCACAAAAAACGTGAGCAGCAGGAGCAGCTGGAAAAAAGAACCAAGATATTTTGCGGTCCACGAAAAACCGTGACCAATCAGGTCAGCCACGTAATCGGCATCGACAACAGAAGCACCAACAAACAGCAGAATAAAGCCAATGGTCAGAACCAGCACAACGGGATCACTGTCGCTCCAGACGCTCTCGCTTGCCTTGGGTTTAGGGATAGTCTCGGCGGTCATTGGGAATGGGTCCTTGCGGCAAAAAGGGCGCGACACTACCGGAACTCTCAAGCGATTGCACCCAACTACGGGGAATTACGAACCTGCACGGCTGCGGATCACTCAGCGGTTTGCCCACAGAATCTGTGGATAACTCTGTGCGAAGTCTCAGGATAGGTTCGCCCGACCCTCGTCATCCCTGGGGCGCCCAATGTTGGAGGCAATTTGATCAGGTTGTCCGATTCCGCCAACGGGGCCTGACAAGCTGACGCAAATGAGCACAGAAATTCGAGGCGGCTATGGCACGATGAAAACTCAGCCACTCTCTGAAAGAGGTGATTCATGATTGGCTTTCCGGTCGCCCTGATTTTTGCCAACGGTGTTGAATGGTATGCCCATAAATACATCCTCCACGGGACACCACGGCCGGGAAAACCCAGATACAGCCCGGTACCGAAGTCTATGAAAAGCCACTGGCAGCATCACAAGATCGTGCGCACCACGGATTACCGCGACGAAGGCTATGAAGAAGGGTTGTCCAACTGGCGCACCCGGAACGAAGTCACCTCCCTGCTTGCGCTCACTGCGGTTACCTCTCTGGCGCTACCGGTAGCCCCGTTTTTTACACTGGGCACCTACTACGCGGCTGGCCGGTACTTCTATGTGCACCGGCGCTCTCACCTGGAACCCGAGTGGGGAAAGAAGGCCATTCCCTGGCATTACGATCACCATATGAACACCAATCAGGACGCCAACTGGTGTGTCACCCGTCCCTGGTTCGACTACATCATGGGAACTCGTATCAAAGCAAATCCGGAGCTTGCCGAGTCCAACCCTTTGGGTATCAACCTGCCCTCGATCATCGAGGCCCCCCTGAACCGGTTTTTGAACAAGTGTTTTCCACAGCTACAGATGAATTAACAGGGCTGATTGGTTTTGCCCACAGAATCTGTGGATAACGTTGTTGGCAACGACAGGATAGGCAGTGCAAAGCGTGCAGTGGCAGGCCCTGGCGGAAAGCGCAGGTAAAATGATCAATCTGAACAGATGCGCGCTTCGCCAGGTTGGGTGGGTGTTGGCACACCCACCAATAGCTTGTTTTTTAGTCGCTTCAGGCGGGAACAGTGGCTTCGATATCGTTGTCTGATTCGGTATCACCTTTGCCCAAAAGAACATCCCGGAACGAAAGATAATACGCGCCCGCAAGAACTGCACCCCAGACAAACGACACGACAATTGTAATCACCGTCATGCCAATAACCGATGCGGTTGAAGCACCAATTGCGAACGTGGGGAACAGTACCAGTTGAGTAACAACCATCGCGTTTACAGCAAAGAAAAGCAGTACAAACAAGTTCTTGAAGCACGCGCGCAGGCTGTTACGAACAGCCTCTAAAGCCCCCTGTCTGGCAACCACAATCAACGGGATTGCATAGAAGAACAACGCACCGAACAGAACCAGCGCGCAAAGCACTGCAATGAACATGAGCAGAATCGAAGCAATACCTGCTGAGGGCCCGAAGCCACCATCCATGAAACCGCCCATGCCATAGCGGCTAACAGATGAAAACGAAAAATCGGCAATACTTGAGATCACGTAGCCAATAACGGACAGTACAATGCCGACGACAATCATCATCACTACCATCAGGAAAGTATGAAGTATCGTGTGCCCGCTGAAGCCGGAAAACACCTGGGTAAACCGGGGAGTCCCCTCGGCTGCGCTGTGGAACAGAGCCACCATACCGGCGTTGAGTAGCAGCGTTACGAAAATGCTGACAATCACCAGCACCACGGTGCCAAAGACACTGCCACCGGAAATCACCTCCATCGCACCATATTGAATCAGCGCCGGAACAAGAAACACCAGCAGATAGGCAAGCAGAATCACGCCCCAGTTACTGCGCAGCAGTCGCACCGCCGCCGAAATCCAGTTCAGTGGTGGGCCGGCCGGAACTTTTCTCGGGATAACAGGGGTGTCATAAGAAGTATCGGTTGGGGTGCTCACAGCAGGAAGTCCTTAATGTGTTTTCCAGGAATGTCGACCATGTAGATGGCCCGTCCAAGGGGGCGGACGTTAACAAAACCTGCCGTTTAGCAATGCCCAATATTGTCCTGCTTCCTTGTAGGACATTGACCATTGAACCAAAAAGCTGGATCACCGTCCCGCAGACCGAAACAGCACATCGTTTCCAATCAAAGCCAACAATGCCCCAACAAAGGCTGGCAAAGTCCATGAATAGCCACTGGCAGCATCACAAGATCGTGCGCACCAACGATTACCGCGATGAAGGCTACGAAGAGCGCCATTCCCTGGCATTATGATCACCATATGAACACCAATCAGGACGCCAACTGATGTGTCACCCGTCCCTGGTTCGACTACATCATGGGGACCCGCATTAAAGCGAACTCGGACCTCGCGGAAAGCAATCGTCTCGGAGTGAAGTTATCCACCTTTGTCGAACAACCTCTGAACCGACCGTTTCATCATCGTTATTGGTAGCGCAACCAAAAAGTGGCCGCGCTTTGTACCCATAAATTGTCCGAACCTAAACCAAAGCGTGCTTTCGCGATGCTCCAAGTTGATGGTTTTTTTACCACCAAAATAAGCGAAATAGAGCGCATTATGATCCTGGCAATCGATCAACTGGCACCAAGAGCCAAGAGGAACTAGTGTTTTGCTATTATCCCCGCCGCCGATCTCTCTATCTTCACTCAGTTATTGGACGCCACGGCAGCCCGTTTTAACGCAGTGAGACTAACCGAAGCATATTCAGGTTGCACTTTTGCCAACCCCATCACGCCATAGAGACCTGTGTTAAATAATGATGAAGAATTAATTACTATTGATTTTTTGCCATTCACTCTCCCTAATACCGAAGGTTCTGTTCGCTCACCGCGTTGAAGGAAGTAGTACCCCATGGATATTGGATCGCTGGAGTCTTTCGTTTTGTTTTCCGAACTTGGCTCGTTCGCCAAAGTTGCAGAGAAGCGATTTCGAACGAATGCCGCGATAAGCGCACAAATGAAGCGGCTCGAGGAACAGTTTGAAGTTCAGCTTTTCCGAAGAGAAGGGCGGAACGTGGTTTTGACTCAAGCCGGCGAGGATTTGTTGCCGTTTGCCCAGTACATGCTAGACCTGAATCGTGAGGCGAAAGAATGCTTGCAGCAGAACAGCAAACCGCTGACGCTTGTGATTGGCTCGCCCAGTGATTACGCCAACGACTTCTTGATGGTGATTCTGAAATATGTCCAAGAGATCGTACCCGACCTCTTGACCAAGCTTGTGGTCAGACCGACGGAAGAACTGAAGACGGCATGGGAGAATAATGAGATTGATATCATGCTGTTCAGCAGTGCTTCGCCGATCGGCGAGGCCTCCGTAATTGGGAAGATCCGAGGAGTCTGGGTAAAATCCCAAGGTGTTACCGTCACCGGCAATCCTTGGCCAGTGGTGCTTTACGATGACTCGTGTTTGTTTAACCGCCACGCCATTCGTGGATTTAAAGAGGCCGAGATTGACTATCGGTTGGTCTCAACCAGCTCTGATACCAACGTGATCCACCACCTGCTTCACAAAAATAGTGTGATCGCGGCGATGGGGGATGCCTGTTTGGCCACGGGATTAGAGCTGGTAACGTCACCACAGTTGCCGCCATTGCCTACCGTCTATCTCATGGTTCGCGTGTCTCCTCGGTTTTCCGAAATTGATCAGGATAATTTGGCTCAGGCGATGCTGGGAATTTTGGACGACAAGATTGCGGCCTACCTGACACCGCGAACGGGTACGAGTCAGAGTGAGATGACGTAATCGATCACTGCGTCCGACTTGTCGGCGCGAATCTTTTGATAAAAGCGTTGAGCGCCAACATTGGTTTTCAGCGCTTGCCAGCGAAGCTCCCGACATGCCAACCCCCCTGCGATAGTTTTCAGCTCATCGAAGACCTTCTCCCCCAGACCGCGTCGGCGGGCGCTCTCCTTCAGGTAAATATCGTCGATGAAGAGAATTGGCTGTGCTCTGGAGGAATTGATGCCGGTGTATCCGGTGACGTAGCCGACGATTTCTCCGTTGAATTTAATAAACCACGCAAGGCCGGGTTCACCCGAGAGAAAATTCTCTCGGATGTCACTTTCCTTGGCACGGACTGGGTGTGACAGCCCGATCGTCTTCGCCATTTCCACGAACAGCTCTTTAAGCAGCCCAGCTTTGTCTGGCTGGACAGTGACCAGCCACAACTTTTGAGTGGCACGGCTCACGCTGAGACCTTTGAGCCCATAAACGTCCCCAAACGTCGTCGAGAGGGCTTGGCCGCTTCCAGCTGCTCAGCCAACCTCTCTCGCAGAGCACTTCGGATTTCCGCTGCATCCTCTCGGTCAAGAATGTAGCACTGCACCTCTTTCACGTCGTAACAACACTGCTCAATACTGAACGTCATCTGATAGAAGAGGCATCCCACGATCTGCACTTCCTTGCGAGCCACCAGTGCTTTGAGGCAGTGATGACGCCCAAACAAGACATCGTCTAGGTGATCGAACGAGATCAGGTTGCGCGAGTTGCCCTTTTGGCACCTTGCGACCAGATCAACGATGGCCTCGATATCAAACGGTGCAACCGTCTTTACATGGACACTGCTCATCGCTCTAACTCCTGCGCAATTCTTACCGCGTTCCATGCCGCGCCTACCCATAGGTTGTCCGCAACGACCCATAACCACAAACCGTTGCGGGCGTCCGGCTCTTGACGGATCCGGCCTACGTAGACGTCTTCTTTGTCCTCGATGGTCCGAGGGGTAGGGAAGTCCTCCGGATTGTGAGCAACCTTGATCCCCTGCCCCACCAGTGCCGCCTTAACTGCGCCCATATCGAACGCCTTGTCAGTCTCGATGTAGGCCGCCACGCTGTGGCCGCGGAAAACCGGGACACGCACCGCCGTGCAAGTCACAAACATGTCCGGCTCGTTCAGAATCTTCCGCGTCTCAAATCGGACTTTTTCCTCTTCAAAGGTAAACCCGTTATCCATGAAGCGATCAATTTGAGGTATCACGTTATGGGCAATGGGACGGCTAAACGGCGAAGAATCCCCAGCGCCCTCTGAATCTACCAGCGAGGCATGAAGGCCATTAACGCCCTCGTTGCCCGCACCGGAGACCGCTTGGTATGTGGACGCAATTACTTTCCGCACACCAAACCGCGCGTGAATCGGCGCAAGAGCACGAACCAGCTGGATCGTCGAGCAGTTCGGGTTGGAAATCAGTTTCTGGCCTTTGTAGGCATACTGATTAATTTCCGGAACGATCAACGGCACAGTATCTTGCATCCGGAATGCGCTCGTATTGTCAATCACGATCGCCCCCTGAGCAGCGGCTTTGGGCGCCCATTCCCGGCTGACGTTTCCACCAGCTGAGAAAAAGGCATATTTCACCTGAGAGAAATCAAACTGCTCGATATCAACGACTTCATAGTCTCCGAACACCGTTTTCAGGACTCTGCCTGCAGAGCGCTTTGAGGCGACGAGATGAAGCTTTTCAAACTTGAACCCCATCTTTTTAAGGACCAGCAGGAACTCAGAGCCAACGGCACCGGTTGCACCTACGATCGCGATCACTGGCTTCATTGTTCACCCGCCGCAAGAGTCTTTCGTGAAAAAACTTTCGCCTGATCCAGCAGATAGATAAGGCTCGCCAGGAACACCAGTGCGAACGTGACTTGATGGTGTTCTGTAAATTCTTCACCAAAGAGGAAAACCGCGAAGATGAAGTTACAGGTCGGCGGAATCAGCTGGAAAAAAGCCAGTGTAATCATCTCTAGGTTTTGCGCGGCGACGGTGTACCACCACAAAGGCAGAACACTTATCAGGCCAACGATCGCTAAAACCGCCCACTGAGTCGTGGTTGTCTCAGCACCAAAGCTCGGACCGCCCTGAAACGCCAGGAAGATGAAATAACCAATGGCAAATGGAAACAGGAATACGCACTCGACCGTCAGTCCCGGCAGAGGCTTGATGGCTACACCCTTTCGGATGGCTGCATAGAGCGAGAAACACATGCCAATGATCAGCGCGATCCAGGGCGTCTGGCCGTAACCTGCGATCAAGTTCAGGATTGCCGTCGCGGTCAGGATGATTGCGAACCACTGGACCATACTGGGCCGCTCTTTGAACACCAGGAAACCGAACATCACGGAGAAGATCGGGCTGATGTAATAGCCGAGCGAAGCTTCCAGAACCATATTATTGGTCACCCCAATGATGTAAGTGAGCCACCAGATACCAGAGATTGCAGCACTACTGGCCAGAACCAGCCGGGCACGCTTGTCCTTCAACAACGCTTTCACGTCAGAGAACGAGGCGTGCTTGGCCATCCCCAGAAGAATCAGAACAAACAGAAGCGAGCCGACCACGCGGACAGCCAGAACATCGACCGAATCGATACCTTTAAGAGGGCTATACCAAAGCGGGTAAGAACCCCATAGCAGGGTAGCCATCAAGGCGAAGACCACGCCCACAGAAATATTGGCTTGATTATTTTGCATATCACATTTCCTTTGGGTGCGATCGCTCGCACCCGTTGATTTTCCCTACTAGGCGCACGCCGCTGCTGTGTCTTTCACGCGCAGCTCAACGTTGTCCCAGAACTTTTCCATCAGCTGCAAGTAATGGGCGATGCCAGACTCGAAACGCTCTCTTCCTTCATCGTCGGTTACGTAGGGACCGAGGATGTTGTATATGGCGTTGCTGTGTCCGATCTCTGCCTCAATATGCAGCTCCCAAAAATGCCGGGTACGAGCATCGTAGCCCTGATTCTTCAGGCCTTCGTTGTAGCGCGAGCACATCGCTGCAGACTGAGTCTCGTCGGCGAACAGAGCACCAAGCGCACGCTCCAGAGGCAGGCTGTTGTAGATTTCCTTTATGCCCTCATTCAGAGCTACCGAAGATTCCAGAGGCTCGTAGGCTTCGATGTCCTCGGAGGTGATATCAAGCATGTTCAGGAATTGCGCGAACATATCACTGTGTGATTTCTGGGTACCCAGCTCATCCGTAGAGTTATGGAGCACCTCGCGAAGGACCGCTTCGTCCCGCGTAATGGTCGAGATGTTCGCCACGTAAAAGGGCAGATACTTGAAGTAGGCGTTCGTCTCCAGATACAGCTGCTTTTCCTGCTCCTTTGACAGAGCATTCTCGCCATACCACGCCAGGAATGGGTGATTGACCGACCGGTGAGCCAGGATCTCTTCCACCTTTTGGTCAAGATACGCTTTCACTGATTCAGACACGCCCGATGATCTCTGCATGACTTTGAAGTCGTTCTCTTGGAAGTCTTTTGCTAATACAGTCATTGATTCAATTCCTTTTGTTAAATGAACGCCGCAACCATGGTTTCGTGCTCGACCTGCTCACGCTTGTCGTTCGCACTCGCCCAGCACGTATTGAGAATGATTCGGGTGGCCTCACCTTTCATCGGGGTGACCCGGTGCAGAGTGGTGTCTGACTTCAGGAAATACGCCTGTCCGGTAACGTGGTAATAAGAATGAATGGGGTTATCGACGATGTACTGATCGATCTGAGGGTTTTTCTTATCCCAGGTGGTGTGAGGGATACATTGCAGGACTCCGCCATGCTCAATCGCCGGTGCTTCCAGAATCCAGATCACGGTGTAGGGGTAGTCGCCCCAATGCCAGCCGTGGGTGTCGCCTTCCCGCTCTAGTTTGTTAATCAGGAAATGCTCTTCTTCCCAGCAATCCGCCAGCTCGTCATCGGCGATTCTGCCCAACAATCCCCGCAGCGCGGGAGACTTGTACAGCGCGTTGATGATTGCGCCGTGGTCCCGGATTCCCTGCGCTGTCACATTGCTCATGAAGCGCTTGCTGTATCCGGTTGATGCAACTTTCACGTCGCGGCGGATGCTGTGTTCTTCAAGCAACTGATCAGATTCAGCAATCACTTGGTCGAACAGCTGGGACGGAATGAGCTCCCCAATATCAAACTTTAGATAGCCATTGCGAGAAAACTCCTCGGCACACGTTTTTAGTTTCTGTGCCGGGAAAGCATCTCGATGATGTGTCTCAAGCAGACTTTCAAGATTTTCCATTGCTAATCCCTAAATTGCGTTTAGTGCTTCCTTGTCAGTGTTCAACAAGTGATGATCACTTTATTGATCAGCTAACCGCATTAATAACGACAAATTTTTAGGGATCGACAAATATTTCTTGCCGATTGGATGCTGATATTTGTGATTCAGTTCCTCGTCATTCAATGTCCTTAATAGAATTGCCAAGCATGCGAGACGATCATCTGGCATTCAGCGAATACCAAGCGCGTGGCGCTTTTGGTTCTCTGTGCCGGCGTACTGGCGCCGGTTACCTGAGCGCTGAATTATTGTCGCCCAATCTGAGTGTCCGCTTTGCGACCGTAGCGTTTACTACGCCTTGAAAGCGGCCAAGTTATGGTTTCAATAACCGCCTCCACAACCACCGAAACAATGATCAAACAGCAAAGAGTTTTCCCACAGAATCTGTGGATAACTGTGTTGGCAACCCAAGGATAGCCGGTGTGAACGGCCCAACCACAAGGCCTGGCGATGAGCGGAGGTAAAATAATCAACTCGCCCTTTGCTTCAAGGTTACCGCGCTGTGTGCAACCTGTAATCGCAGCCTTTACGAAATATCCGTAGCCTGTCTCATCACATCCACAGGTCACGGTGAAAACGCATGCTCGACAGGTTGAGAAGTATTCCAGTACGCGGTCTGTTCGCCAGGCTGTTCTCCTGGTTGTTTTTCGGATTGGCCTTCGCTCTTGTGGCAGCAACCATCGTCGATGTCTTTGAACTCCTGAACTCCGATGAGCCCTTGATGCAGGCCATGATTAATGGCGTCAACGGCAGCATTATCGCACTGGCAGTTTACGAACTGGCGATGGTGATCCGCTCGGAATACAGCGGCCGTTCAGAAACTCACGATATAGTGACTATGATGCGCCGCACCCTGCCCCGCTTCATCAGTACCGTTTGCGTGGCCATGTCGCTTGAGGGACTGATCATGATCATCAAATACAGCCAGCTTGATTTGGCGGGGAATCTCGTTTATCCGGTTGCGATTATTGCGAGTACAGCATTGTTGTTGGCCGCACTGGGTGTGTTTTTAAAAATGGCCCCCAAAGAGATCGGTGCGAACGGGTGCGATGAGTCCTGCACGACAAAGTGAGCCCACGGCAGCAGAGTCAGGTCCGTTGCTCTGGAACGCTGGTTGCGCTGACGCTCTGACGCTTGCCGGGACGAAACAACACATAGTTTCCCAATATGGCCAGCAGGGCGCCCAGCACAGCCGGCGTCGTCCACTCGAATCCCTCCAGCCAGGTGGAGACCGAAAGAGCGACAACCGGGAACAATACCGCGGCATAGCCTGCCTTGTCCGCGCCCAGCACCTGAATGACGGTGATGTAGCAGTAGAACGCTACAATAGAGCCGGGAACAGCAAGGAACACGGTCGCTCCCCAGAATACTGAGGTGGCAGGCAGCATCCACTCTACCCCCTGGACCAGGCACCACAACCCGAGAATAAGTGCTCCATAAACCATTGCCCAGGCATTGGCCGTAAACAACGGAACCCCTGCTGCCCTCACCTTCACGCTCACCAGGTTGCCCATGGAAAACCAGAAGGTTCCAGCGACCGCAAACAATATGCTCGCGCCAGTGGCATTGCCGAGTTGCAGGTCATGCCAGAACAGCAGCGCGACACCGGTCACACCAAGGGCCACGGCGGGGTAGAGCCTCGCTGTCGGTCTGGTTCGCAACCAGAGCCAACCGTTGAAGGCATTGAACAGTGCCGCCAGAGAAAACACGACCGCCAACAACCCACTGGTCATCGATTCGGCGGCCCGATAGATCAGGAGAAAATTCACGCTATATAGCGTCAGCCCTTGCAAAAAAAGCCAGCCATGCTGGCCAAGCGTCAACCTGCTCAGCCGCCGGGTAACGGCAAGAACCGCAAGTGCAACCACAGAAGCCATCACAAAGCGATAGAACACTGCCAAATCCACAGACGCAGATTCGACCTGCAGTCGAATCGCCGTCCAGGTCAGACCCCATATCAATACAGTCAGTCCATAATGGGCACTAATGGGCATGATTCGAATGCTCCGCATTGAATTGAAAGTTCGGGCGTCAGGTGGTCAGATTATGGAAACGAACGCGCGATAGCTTGTCAGATCCTGCGGAACCATGGATGATTCTTGCGGAGGCCTTCCATGATCGATAATCCAACGACAGCAAACCACTCACCGGTGCAAGACAGACCGGGGCAGCTGGACATTGCCGACAGCCTTCGCACGGCGGGCGTTGCGCCGCAGCGAATGATGAACCTGGAGCATGGAAAAACCCTCGCCCAATGGCAGAACCGCGAGGGTGAGGTTCGCTACGAGCGCCCTCGTCATCACGCCCTGAGCATCTACATCGACAAGGGCCAGCAAGCCCAGCGGATGGTCAACGGAAAGGCGGTCAGCCGCGGCTTTCCCGGCGCCATGTGCCTGTTTCCTGCGGGCAGCCGCTCCATCTGGCAAATCGGCGGGCAATTCGAGTTTTTCCATTTCTATTTCAATGATGTCGATGTCGCTCGATGTGCCAGTCAAACCTGGGATTCCGACCCGGATAAGATTCAACTGAACGAGCGCTACCACCGTGAGGATCCGATCCTGGCCCAGGCAGGTAAACTCCTGGTGCTTAGCGACTGGCAGGCACCCGGCCAGGCAATGGCGATGGATCACCTGGCACAGTGGCTCCTGCTACAGGTGGTCAGCCGACACGCCAGCGTCACCAAAGCACCTCCCGCAGTTACCGGGCAACTGTCCCATCAGTACCGGCGACTGTTACAGGAGCAGATTCATGCGGAACTGGACCGGCCTCTCACACTGTCGGAAATGGCCGGCTGGGTGAATCTCAGCCCCTACCATTTCGCAAGACTGTTCCGGGCCACGTTTGGCTGCGCCCCCTACCAATATGTACAGGAACAACGGCTCATCCGGGCACGCGATCATCTGCGCCAATCAACCACCAAAATCACTGCCATCGCTCTCGCCTGCGGCTTCAACGACGCCAGCCAATTCAGCCGGGCATTCAAAGCCCGGTATGGTATGACACCATCCCAGTGCCGGAGCGAGGCCCACTCATCAAAGAGCCGGTGAACCATAAACAACGGTTTGGCATTACCTGCCAGCGTTGATTTCGGCGAGATACCCCGCCCTCGATAACCGAGCCATCTGCCCCTCAATCCAGGCCACACGTTCCTGGACGTAAGGCGTTGGCGAAAGCACGCTCAACACGTTCGGGTTAGGAAGGACTGCAGCGAGATGTGCAGCCTGGAGTGGCGACAGCACGCCCGCCGGAATTCGGTAGTAGGCGCGGCTGGCTGCCTGTACACCGTAGATGCCCGGTCCGAATTCTGCGATGTTCAGATAGACTTCAAGAATCCGCTGTTTAGGCCAGATCGCATCAATTGCCAGTGCCAGACCCGCCTCGATGGCTTTTCGGACAAAGCTTCGATCATTCCAGAGAAACAGATTCTTGGCCGTTTGCTGCGTGATGGTACTGGCACCTCGCAAGCCCTCTCCAGCCTGATATTCAGAGACCGCCTTATGAACAGCCTTGAAATCAACCCCGTGGTGCTCCGGAAATCGCTGGTCTTCACTGGCGATCACCGCCAGCGCCATCCATTCGGATACCTCAGATATTGACACCCATTCGTGCTGCAAAGGCTCGCGGGCATCACCCATCTGATAACCCAGCATGAAGGCCGAGGTCGGAGGGTTCACGAACCTGAACAGCAGGATAATTGAAAACATCAGCACCAGTGCGGCTACAACTACCCAGAACATCAGCCGCAGTGACTTTCTAGCAAAAGAGGCCTTGGCCATAACCTGATTAATTACCTCGCCGGGATAAACTGTCCATAGCCCATTTCACGACCGAATGACGGCGAGAATTCCTCGTCGTCGACCGCCAGCCGTCCGTTGATCAGAACCGTTTTTACAATGCCGGGATTGCGATTGACCAAACGCTGCAGATCAAAGTTTTCCATCTCGCCCCAGTGCACCTGCTCAAGGTCCTGATTGAACCCCGCCGGATCAATAACCACAACATCGGCGCGGTCCCCTTCACGAATCTTGCCCGCATCCACACCGAACCAGTCGGCCTGATCTCCCGTCAACCGATGTACGGCCTGCTCCATGGTCATGATGGGGTCTCCGTCATTGATAGACTCATGAACGAGCTTGAGCATGCGCAGTGGCAGGTTGTAGAACGCCATATTCCGAATATGGGCGCCGGCATCACTGAAGGTAATCAACGACCGGGGGTCTTTCACCAGGCGTTTGAGTACCTGTTTTCGATGGTTCCCGACGGTGGTGTACCAACGAATATTCCTGCCGAACTCCACCACCAGGTCCAGGAACAGATCGACGACATGCACACCACGGGCCCTGGCCACCTCTTCGAAATTCTTGCCGATCAGGGCTGCATCCGGGCAGTCGATAATCATGGCATCACCCAAAGCCCGGAGGCATCGATCACGCGCTCGGCATCGTCATCAGCAATCGGATCGGCCGTCACACGGACAACCCGGCCATCCTTGATAGCAAGATTGCGGGTAAACGAGAGTGCCCCGGTGCCGTCGAAATAGCGGCCGCCCTTGATGATGAAGTCATATCTGGCCATGGCAAAACGCCCCTTAGGATCTTGTTGTTGTGGGATGGCTATGAATCAGAATAGCCGAAGCTGGGGCAGATACCGTGTCAGTCCTCCGCTTTTCGGGCCTCAGTCGCAGGCACTTTCAGCATCAGCACAAACCCGATCAGCAGGAACAGCAAGATCGTACTCATGCCCCAACGCTGGCTGTCGGTAACCGACGTCACCCAACCCACCAGCAACGGGCCGGCAAACGCGGTTGCCTTCCCGGAAAAGGCGAACAGGCCGAACATCTGAGTCTGCAGATGCGGCGGGGCCACACGGGCCAGATGAGAACGACTGGCCGATTGCAGCGGCCCAACGAAAATGCCCAGAATCATGCCCCATATCCAGAACGCGGTGGCCCCATCTACCACCAGAATCGCGAACGCACTGCAGCCCAGACCCAGCAACGACAGAAGGATGGTGTTGCGGCCGCCCAGGGCATCATCAATCCAGGCAAAGCCCAGCGCGCCCAGCCCGGCAGTGACGTTCAGGGCAATGGCGAACTGCAGCACTTCAGTGGGGCTCATGTTGAACGTGCCGGCTGCATAGACGCCACCGAAGGTAAAAATCGTCGCCAGGCCATCGGTGTACAGCATCCTTGCGATCAGAAACCGTACGATGTCCCGGTACTGCCGCACGTGAGCAATGGATTCTTTCAGCTGGACCAGTCCAGCCCGCGTCGCTGCCCCCAGACTCAAACCGGTTGATGGCCGATCCGGGATAAAAAAGAACGCCGGCAACGCAAACACCAGATACCACACCGCTACCAGAACAAAGGTTGCCCGCACATGCTCTGCGGCGTCTCGATCAAGGTTAAAAAACGTACCGTCCGCTTCAATAAAGCCATAGAGCGCCACCACCAGACTGGCGATACCGCCCACATAACCCAGTCCCCAGGCCCAGCCAGACCACCGTCCGGTACGCTCCGGCCGAGCCAGATCCGGCAACATCGAGTTATAGAAGATGAAAGCGAACTCAGCCCCGAGTGTACCCAACCCCACCCACAGAGCGGCCGTCCAGAACTGACTCTGATCCGGCGTCACCGTCCACAACATGGCCGACGAAACCACACACAGGAGTGTAAAACTGATCAACCAGGGTTTGCGCCGGCCTGACTGATCGGCAATAGCACCGAGAATTGGAGCAAGTATGGCAATCACCACCCCGGCTATACCAACGATGTTGCCCCATGCCCGCGTGCCCGCCACTTCATCCTGAATCACCGAGACGCTGAAATACTGAGCAAAGACGAACGTGAGAATGATCGTGAAGAAGGCGCTGTTGGCCCAGTCATAGAGCGCCCATGACCAGAGTGCGGGCTTATTCTCCCTCGCACCGGGTAGGCTGGACTGTATTGATGATGGTGGCATGTCTTGCTCTTAGTCTGTTACTGCGTTGTTTCAGACTTGCTATCGGAAGGTTGTGAGCCAGAGGTATGCTCGGGGTTAGCAGCACGTTCAGCTTCAGCTTCCTTCATCAAAACCATACCGCCCTGAAGCAACAGAGACTTCAACCGGGGATCTCCCTGTTCGGCAATGCCCAGCACAAAAGCAATGGAGGCCGATTCCAGAGGGTTCTTTCGAATCAGGTTCCGTAAAGATTCTACCGGCGATGACATGCCTGAACTTTCGCCGGCATCGGCCTGTGCGCGAGATTTGGCCGGCCGTGTCATGCGATAGAAAAAAAGCACGAGCAGAAGAATACAGAAAAAACCCGTCATCGCCATCGCACCAGCTTCTCCCACGACAGGAGCCAGGGCCAGCGTGGCGGCGTTGACGAGCATGTAAAAACCGGTAATGAGCAGGGCCACCAGCAAAACCAGCGCCAGCAGTAAACCCAGAACTGCCGCGACTACCTTGCGCAGCGCGCCCTGCAACCAGGCCGAGTCAGGCATCATCAGCGATCCAACAAGCGACCCACCAACAACCCGGCCAGAAACATAAGAACAATACTGAGGAAGGGACGCTCCTCAATTTTGTGTTCCACGTTTTCCACCGCTTTGCCGCTGACATCCTTTGCGCGATCAAGGGCTTCATCGCCCCGCCGCTTTACCTGGTCAAACGCTTCCCGGCTTTCGCGGCGTATCTCGTCTCGGAGATGACTGATGTTGTTCTTCTGGCCTTCAGCGACGCTTCTGGTCAGCTTGGCCATATCTTCCTGAAGACGGCGCAGATCCTCACGTACCTGTTCGTACTCATTTTGTTGACCGGATTTCGCTTCCATCATCTTGCCTCCTTATCAGTATGATTACTGCTATTTCGGCTATGGCTGCGTGTATCCAAAAGCAACCACGGTCACTCCAACTCTAGCACAGGGTTCAAACAACGTGATTAGCGCTTCTTAATGTGCGGGACGCCATTGGAGGATCTCCTCCTTCAAGTGGGTAGGGCCTTGCCTGCCGGACCATCATAGCCACAAACCCGGTTGCGGCCCCCGGCCTTGGCCTCATACAGTGAACGGTCGGCCCGTTTGACCGCCCCCTCCACAGATTCCAGAAGGGGGTTTACCTCAGCCACACCGACACTTACTGTGACTTGAACCACCAACCCATCGCCTCCATCAATGATCATGGCTTCGACAGCGTTCCTGATACGTTCAGCACAGCCAAACGCCTCTGCCAGATCCGCACCCGGCAGGAGAATGACGAATTCCTCGCCACCGAAGCGCGCGACCAGATCCCTGTCCCGGCTGAACTGACGAAATACGGAGGCAACTTCTACCAGAACCAGGTCGCCCACATTGTGGCCATGGGTGTCATTGACCGCTTTGAAATGATCGATATCAATGGCTATAACCGACAACGGCTCACCCGAGGTCCGGGCCTGTTCCAGCACGTACTCTCCCTCCGCCATGAAATACCGGCGATTGAAGAGGCGTGTCAGAGGGTCCGTCGAGGCCTGGCGTTTCAGCTCATCCTGCTTTGACCGGATATCCTCCAACACCTTGATCCTGTAAGAAATAATGAAAGCCAGGGTGAGCGCTTCCAGAACAATACCAATACCGACTCCATGACTATTGATATAGTTCGGTTGAACCAGACCTTTGTAGTACAGGACGGCAAACCCGTTGAACACCACAAAAAAGGTGTGACCAACAAGGAAAAATTTGACCAGAGGGTGCCCCTTCCTGAACAGCGAAATGCTCACGGAGAAGGTCACTACCATCATCAGGGCGGCAAGACTGCTGGCAGGCTTCAGGGCCGTCGCGATATCAAACAGGCCGTAAACAAACGTCACCACCAGCAATGCCAGCATACCCTGAAGCACGCGATGTTCGGTGCGGAAATACTCATGTGTTTCGAAAATGGCCATCATGAACAACAGCAGGAAAATCGGCATGGTTATCAACGAGAGGTTCAGAACAAACACTGCGTCGCCGTAGGCATTGAACGCCTTCGCCACCAAACCGTAAGACAGCGCGATCCAGACCAGGCCTGAAATCAGATAGAGTGAGTAGTAAATGTTTTCCTTCTTGCTGGTGGCGAAATACAAAAGGCCGTTATAGAAGACCAGCGCCAGCATCATCCCCACCATAAGGGCAATATCGAGGTGCCCCCCGGCCAGCGCCCGCCGGGAATTCTCGTCATCGTATACCTTCAACGAGAACCACTGGTGTGAGTATGCGTGACTGCGCACATACACAACCGTCGTTTTCCCGGCTTGCAGTTCGAACGGGTACACCAGTGTTCCCCGATACATGGCAGGGTGGGCGTCAGCCTCATTGAGGTTAACGGAAAGCCGATTGACGACGCGTGAGGAGCGCTCTTCAACAATATCGATTAAACGAACGTGATAAGCCTTGGGAAGGTGCAGAAACAGCGAACGGTCATCAGTACCTGAGTTGTGTAATGAAACCCGATACCAGGTCACCGCCGCCCGGGTACCGAGGGTGGTGGTGTTCTTGGTCTGGTCGAAAGACTCAAGCCGAACGGTTTCATAGTCCATCGTTTGCGATTCATCGATGAAGTATTCGATGGAAAAGTCTGTCAGTTCCACGCTTTTCTCTCCGGACGCAACCGATTCCAGAGCAAGGGAGGGGAGAGAAACAAGCGACAGCATGAATACAACGAGAAGCAAACGGCCAAGCGCCATTGAGGGTTTCCTTACACCTGCAGGGGTTCCAAGTCTAGCACCTGTCGCAATTCAAGGCAGTAGAACCTTAGACCGAGTCAGTTGCCCAATCGGTTGGCAAATTGAGAGACAGCATCCGCTTCAAGAAACTACAGTGTAGTTAAAGTAATTTGATGCGGGCATGCCAGAGTCGCCCCCGGGATTAAAGGAGAAGACCATGAGTGGCCAGTACACGTACCGTATGGGATTTCAGACCATGGATTTCAGGGACCTGGGGACCTTGATGGCAAAGGCAACGCCAGAGCGCTCAGGCGATCATCTCGCCGGCGTTGGCGCAGCGTCGGCTGAAGAGCGGGTACTGGCACAAATGTGTCTGGCCGACCTGCCACTCAAGACATTTCTGACCGACGCCCTGATTCCCTATGAAACGGATGAGGTAACCCGCCTGATCATGGACTCTCATGACGCCGCCGCCTTCGCCCCCGTTTCTCACCTGACGGTCGGCGATTTCCGGAACTGGCTTCTGAGCGATAACGCCTCGCCGGAGATGCTGGCACGACTACGCCCCGGTCTGACGCCGGAAATGGTGGCTGCGGTCAGCAAGCTCATGCGCAACCAGGATCTGATCCTGGTTGCCCAGAAATGCCAGATAACCACAGCGTTCCGAAACACCGTCGGGTTGCCGGGGCGCCTTTCCACCCGGCTGCAACCGAACCACCCTACAGATGACATGGCAGGCATCGCCGCCAGCATTCTTGATGGCCTGCTTTATGGCAATGGCGACGCCGTCATCGGCATTAATCCAGCGACCGATAACGTGGCTCAAACCAAGCGGCTACTGACCATGGTCGACGAAGTAATCCAGCGCTACGACATTCCAACTCAGTCTTGCGTGCTTACGCACGTGACCAACACCCTCGAAGCCATCGAACAGGGGGCGCCCGTAGATCTGGTTTTCCAGTCTATAGGCGGCACCGAAGCCACCAACCAGAGTTTCGGGTTCAGCCTCGCCACCCTGAAAGAGGCTCAGGAAGCCGCCCTGAGCCTGAAACGCGGGTCCGTCGGCCAAAACGTAATGTACTTTGAAACCGGTCAGGGTAGCGCCCTCTCCGCCAATGCTCACCACGGCCTTGACCAGCAAACCTGCGAGGCCAGGGCCTACGCGGTCGCCCGCCATTTTGACCCGCTGCTGGTGAATACGGTGGTCGGCTTTATCGGCCCGGAATATCTCTATGATGGCAAGCAGATCACCCGGGCAGGCCTGGAGGATCATTTCTGCGGAAAGCTGCTCGGGCTGCCGATGGGTTGCGACATCTGCTACACCAACCACGCCGAAGCCGACCAGAATGATATGGATAACCTGCTGACGCTGCTCGGAGTCGCCGGGTGCACATTCATCATGGGCATTCCAGGGTCAGATGACATCATGCTCAATTACCAGACCACGTCATTCCACGACGCCCTTTACGCCCGCCGTGTGCTCAACCTGAAACCGGCACCGGAGTTCGAGCAATGGTTGCACGCCATGCAGATTTTCGAGGATTCGGATCGGGTGTCGCTGAATAACGACATACCAGCGGCCTTCCGCCACAGCCTCTCCGGCCCGCGAAGGAGAGCATAACCATGACCAACTCAAAGTTCCCGACCGTCGTTCACAACCCCTGGCGAGGTCTGCGCCAGTACACCCCAGCCCGCATCGGCCTTGGCAGGGCGGGCGTCAGCCTCCCCACAGCGGAGCTTCTTGAGTTTCAGTTGGCCCATGCCCGAGCCAGGGATGCCGTGCACCATCCACTGGATATTGAGCAGTTGATCATCGAATTCCAGCAGATACCCGAGATGTCGGCCCTGGGCCCACCGATTCAACTTCAGAGCCAGGCACCAGACCGGGCCTGCTACCTGCAAAGGCCGGATCTGGGGCGTGTTCTGAGCGAATCATCCAGCAGCCGTCTACAATCGTCGAAAACAGGCTCTGCTGAGCCCCCTGATCTGGCCATAGTGATCGCCGACGGTCTGTCAGCCAGAGCCGTGCAGCAAAACGCCCCGGCGTTCATGCGCAGCTTCCTCCGGAAACTGGCCCATGACGGCCCTGAGTGGCGGGTTGCACCACCCCTGCTGGTAGAACAGGGGCGCGTAGCGATTGGCGACCACATAGGCCAGGTGCTCCAGACACAACAAGTGGTGGTACTGATCGGCGAGCGACCGGGGCTCAGCTCACCCGACAGCCTCGGCGTCTACCTTACTCATCATCCCGAGCCGGGGCTGCCAGATGCCCGCCGCAACTGCGTATCCAATATCCGCCCTGCCGGACTGGGCGTGGAACAGGCAAGCGAGAAAGTGATCTACCTTCTGAAGGAAGCCAGGCAACTGGGCACCTCCGGAGTCGCCCTGAAGGATCGAAGCGAAGAAGTGGAACTGACCGTATCAGAGAGGGGGAATTTTCTGGTGTAGCCGGGATCAGAAAGATCCCGACAACACGTCCTGAAGGTCCTGCTTCAGCTCTTCCGGCCGCGTTATCCAGAGCTCACTGTCGGCGCCCGGAAAAACGCCTACCTCAAGCCCGTCACGGCTTAACCCGGGCACCCACTTTTTGAAGAAGTCCGGCAATGAAATCGCTTTGGGGCTCAGGTCACCCGAAGGCCCTGCATAATCTGCTGCAAAGTCCTCAGCGGGCCACACCGGGAGATATCCGACGCCATCTTCCTCCGAGACAATTTTGAGAAACTGGTTATCGCCATTGACCAGTATCCAGAGCTCACGCTCTTCCACCACAGCATCCAGAAAATAGTCATAGCGTTCTTCGCCATCCATTTCCAGAATCGAGGCTAACGGGTTATCGCTCATTGCGGCTCTCTTGTTGATCATGCCGGCGGATGCGGCTTACAGGTTCGCCAGCGCATCACGCACCGGCACATCCCCAGACACTACATCAAAAATGCAATTGCCGGTATTGTCAGAATCCAGCACAGCCAACAGAACCCGGGCAACGTCCTGGCGAGGAATCTCTCCGAACGCGTCCAGTCGCTCGCTGACAGACACCTTACCGTTGCCATCGTCATTGGTAAGTCGGCCAGGGCGCACAATGGTGTAATGCAGACCACTGTTTTTCAGGTGTTCATCGGCATTACGCTTGGCACGCAGGTAATGCTGAAGCTTTTCGGGGCCTTTTTCGGGCTCTTCAGCTCGCATACTGCTGACCATGATGAAACGTTTGATGCCCATGGCCTTGGCGGTATCCACGAGTCGAATCGCGCCATCCTGATCCACATCTACCGTCTTGTCCGGACCAGTATGGGGGCCGGACCCGGCCGTAAAGATAACGGCGTCACAGCCCCGCATCGCTTCGCTGCAATCCTGCTCCAGGTCGCCAATCACCGTTTCCGTGGCACCAAGCTGCTGCAACTCCGGCCCCTGGTCTGCGTGGCGAACCAGTGCTCGTGCCTCATGCCTGCTATCCGCGATTTCCTGTAATAGAAAACGCCCGATCTGCCCGTTGGCTCCGGCAATGAATACATGCATGGGGTGCCTCCCCTGTCAGTTGTGTGAAATGAACCTACCCTACTAGCTGCGCCCGGACGGCGGATAATTCAAGGGACCGACGCGACCCGGGACTGGGCCTTACCCGATGAATGAGCCGTTATCAGGGGAACGGGACGGGCTTCGCGCTGCGCCAGATAGCGTGTGCAGCTTACACGGAGAAAGGAGGCGAAGTTCTCTACTTCACCTCTCAGTTCCATCACCTCTTCGTGGAGTTTGGTGATGAGCTGATTGGTGGTCATGCCGTCCACTTCGGCAATCTCCCGGAGAATATCCCAGAACTGGTTCTCAAGCCGAAGCGTTGTGACCACCCCCCGGATACGGAGAGAACGGGACCGACTTTCAAACAGGATCGGGTCGGCTTTCACATAGAGTTCACACATGGAGTCGGTCTCCTGTGATAACGGCAGCCTCCAGCGGAGGCTGCCGGGTTAAGACTAGATCGAGATCTCAGCACCAAGCAGTTTAGCAAACGCTGACAGCCATGCCGGATGGGCTGGCCAGGCCGGAGCCGTCACCAGGTTGCCCTGAACGTGAGCCTGATCGACCGGAATGTCCATGTAACGACCACCCGCAATTTTCACATCGGGCCCACAGGCCGGATAGGCACTGCACTCGCGCCCCTCCAGCACTCCAGCGGCCGCCAGAATCTGGGCGCCGTGACATACGGCCGCAATGGGCTTACCTGCATGGTTGAACGCCTGCACAATATCAATCACCCGCTCATTCAGGCGCAGGTACTCCGGGCCCCGACCACCGGGAATCACCAGCCCAGCATAGTCATCAACCTGAACCTTATCGAAATCGTAATTGAGCGCGAAGTTATGACCCGGCTTTTCGGTGTAAGTCTGGTCACCTTCAAAATCATGGATGGCGGTTTTCACGCTGTCGCCGGATTTCTTTTCCGGGCAAACCGCGTGTACTTCGTAGCCCAGCATGGTCAGTGCCTGGAACGGCACCATGGTCTCGTAGTCTTCGGTGAAATCGCCGGCCAGCAGCAACAGTTTTTTATTCGACATGTTCATTCCTCCCTGTTTGATCGACAATACATATCCATCATGCGCCACTTTCAACGGGGATAGGTAACAGCGGAATACTACATTTCGAGTGAACCAAACAGCCTTTTTCAGCCTACTGTACTACCCTGACCACTTATTAAACGGGAACGGAGCTTCCGAATGATCACAGTTCACCACCTCAATAATTCACGTTCACAACGCATTCTCTGGATGCTGGAAGAACTGGGCGTACCCTACGAGATCCAGCGCTATGAGCGCGACCCTGAAACCATGCTGGCACCAGCCAGTCTCAAGAAGGTGCACCCCCTTGGAAAGTCCCCGGTCATCACCGACGGAGATCTGGTGGTTGCCGAATCCGGTGCCATCATCGAATATCTGGCGCACACCTATGGTAAAGACACCATGCTGCCCGAAGCCGGAGGCCAGCAGTGGCTGGATTACACCTACTGGATGCACTATGCCGAGGGCTCGCTGATGCCACCGCTGGTCATGCGCCTGGTGTTTGAAAAGGTGAAGACCAGCCCAATGCCGTTCTTTATCAAGCCGATCGCCAAAGGAATTTCGGACAAAACCAACCAGATTTTTATCGGCCCGATGATCAAGACCCACCTGGACTTCGTGGAGTCACAACTGGCCAAAAACACCTGGTTTCTTGGAGAACAGCTGAGTGCGGCGGATATCCAGATGAGCTTTCCTCTGGAGGCGTCCGTCGCCAGGGGCATCGTTGGTAACGAGAGGCCAAACATCAAGGCCTGGGTAGCGCGGGTGCATGCGCGCCCCGCGTACCAGAGAGCACTGGAGAAAGGTGGAGACTACGACTTCGCCTGACCAGGCCGTGGTCCCAGCGCTGGCTTAACCCGCCAGCGCAGCTCGAACTTTCT
The DNA here is from genome assembly GCF_053628895.1 of Marinobacter sp. MBR-105. NCBI lineage: Bacteria > Pseudomonadati > Pseudomonadota > Gammaproteobacteria > Pseudomonadales > Marinobacteraceae > Marinobacter > Marinobacter sp. MBR-105. Next base: position 127,091 of record NZ_JBRJHG010000014.1, read on the forward strand.
TGCTCAGGTGCCCCATATCCACCCGGCCGAGCACCTGGGGCTTGAGTTCATTCATCACGTTTCCCATATCCTGCATACCGGAGGCTCCCGTCGCGTTAATGGTTTCGCGGATAAGCGCATCCAGATCGTCCTCAGACAGCGCGGCAGGCATAAACTCCTCGATGATCACCATCTCCGAGCGCTCTTTGTCTGCCAGTTCGCCCCGGCCTGCGTCATCATATTGTGCAGCGGCGTCCCGGCGCTGTTTCAACATCTTGTCCAGCACCTTCAGAACATCGTCATCAGTGAGTTCCCGGCGCTCGTCGACCTCAATCTGCTTCACCGCAGCCTGAGCCATACGTAGCGTCACCAGGCGATCTTTGTCCTTGCTCCGCATTGCGTCCTTGACTGCGCTGGAAAGTTTTTCCTTAAGTGATGTATCCGCCACGGTTAGTCTCCTGTTCTGGGAAAATAAAAAGTAAACAACGCATAAAGGGCAGAATGATAGCCAAACTACGCCGGAACGTCCCCTATCCGGATAACGCCACCTCTCCCATCACCCCAAGCAGGAAGCCCGCAAGCGCCCCCAATGGTGGCGCCCAGTGTTTTTTCAGGCGTACCTGAGGCGCTATGTCCTGGAAAATGATGTAGAGAATACCCCCTGCCGCAAACAGCATGATGCCGGATACCACACTCGGGGCATCCGACAGCAGAAAGTAACCAAGGGCACCGGCCACCGGCCCAAGCAACGCCATCAGCGCCAGGGCACCCACAATTTTCAATCCTCGATAATGGGTCGCGTCCACCAGCTCCCGATAGGAGTTAAAGCCCTCCGGGATATTCTGCAACGCAATGATGCCGGCCAGCAGAATTCCGCCCTCACTGGACACCGAGAAAGTGGCGCCGAGGGCCATGGCTTCCGGCACAAAATCCGAAAGCATGGCCACCAACTGGCTCGCCGGTGTGCCGTTGGCAGCCAGCCATCGATCCAGAAGCATAAAGCTGATACCGCCTCCGGCAAAACAGACAACGATGCCCACCATGGACAAGTTAGCCGTCCCTTCTGGCACCAGTACCAGCGCAACAGCCGCCAGCAGCGCGCCACCACCAAACGCGATCACACTGTGCCGCACCTCGGTTTCCAGCCAGCGCGGGTGAATACGCTCCACCGATGCCAGTGCTGCGCCCACAGGCATTGCAAGACCGGCCATCAATGTCAGTAGTAGTATCTGCATAAGGCCATTGGCCTGAAGTGCGTCCAGCATCATGCTCTATCCATAGTCAGTTCGGGTGATCAAAGAATGAGCGACAAACCACCGGTTATCACTGCAAACAGAATCGACAACCCAATCAGCGTTCCCCAGGGGAACGGCGGTGGCGGTGGTTCAATCGCCAATTCCTTCTCAAGATAGTTTCTCAGCAGTCTGGTATTGCGAGTATTCGCCTTATACACGGCATCAAAGGCATCCCCCACCACCGGCAACAGGCCACCCAGAAAATCGATGACCATATTTCTGAACATTCTTAACTTCACAGCCTTGCTGGCGCCCGCGCGTTGCGCTTCTACCAGCACATAGCCCGACAGGATCAGGCCAGCCATATCACCAACCACCGGTAACAGCCCGATGATGGCCTCTATGCCAATCCGGAACCTGGTAAATGGAAGGCCGATGCTGCTGTCCATCAGACGACTGAACCGGTCAAGACGATTCAGAATGGCGCGCTGTCTCGCCTCGGATGGTGTTGTCATGCTGCTTCCCTTTGCTATTCCGACGGATTTTGAGTCAATTACAAGCTGCGGTTACATTCAGGTTAACGCGCTTCTGAGGATGCTGACGCAATCCTCCATTTCCCGCTCACTGGCACTGGCAAACCCCATGACCAGACCGGATGATGCGGTATCTCCGATGTAGTGCGCACTCAAGGGCGTGCTGCCAAAGCCTTGTTTCCTCAGCCATCCACTCAAGGCTGAGTCATCAAACCGGCCTTCAAGCACCAGATGCATACCCGCACTCTCGGCCACAGGGTGCACCAGATCCCCGAGTTTCCTCTGCACCGCGTCCTGGAAGTACTGCCACTTGTCCCGATACAACTGACGCATCCGGCGAACGTGTCGAACGAACTGGCCACTCTCCATAAACTCGGCAATAGTGGCCTGAATCAGCAAGGGCGTTTCGCCACCACCGACCTGTTTGGCCCAGAGCACCGGCTCCACTACTTCCTCCGGAAGAACGACATATCCCACTCTTAATGCCGGCAGCAGCGTTTTGCTGAAACTTCCCACGTACAGTACCGGCGCATTGTCGAACATACCCTGCACCGCCGCAAACGGCTTGTTGAAGAAATGAAATTCGCTGTCATAGTCGTCTTCCACTATCCAGCAATCGTTCTGCCGAGCCCACTGCACCAGGGCCATCCGTTGGGAGAGGTCCAGAATCCCCCCCATGGGATATTGATGGGTGGGGGTGCAGAACAGCAACCTGGCGGAGCCCAGATGTGGCAACGCGGTCACATCAAGAACCTGATTTTTCAGGGGAATGGGCACCAACGGATTGCCAAGGCGCCCCAACGCATTGCGGGCACCTCGATAGCCCGGATTCTCGCATAGGACACGATCGCCGGGACTCAGAAACACATCCGCCAGCAACGACAAGGCCTGCTGCGCACCATTGGTGATCACAATCTGATCGGCATGGCAACGCACGCCACGCGACGTTCGGAGGTAGTTCGCAATGGCCGTCCGCAGCGGCAGGTAGCCCTGAGTGCTGTCATAACCGCGAAGCCCCCGCCGGCTTTCCTGATGGTGCAGCACGCGGTTCCAGGCGTTGACGGGAAAGGCGTCCAGATCCGGCAGGCCGGGCTGAAATGGCAAGCAGGCATCTTCCGCTCTGCGGGGAGTCCCACGCACCCTGTCTGGCAGTGAAGGCAGTCGGAAACTCCCGCCAGAGGGTATTTTCAATTTTTTCCCAGCCGGTTCGATAGCCGACCCGATATCCTCGTGAACGAATACTCCCCTACCTGCATGGCTCTGAAGGAAGCCTTCTGCTTTCAACTGATCGTAGACCGCATTCACTGTGTTCCGACTGACGCCAAGATCCTCCGCCATTTGGCGACTGGACGGCAACCGGTATCCCGGAGGATAGCGTTGAGCCAGAATCCGATCAGCCAACTGTCGATAGAGCTGAAGCTGCAGAGATTGGTCAGCATCAAACCGAATATCATCAATCACAACCACTGGTCCTATAAAAAAACACAATCTGGGTCTTTTGAGGGTATCAGAAGTGACGTGAAATAGAACGCAACTGTCCAATCCACAGCCTTGAGGACCACCGAATGAATCAGCCAAATACTCAACAAGCCTCACCTCTCACGTCCTGCCCAAGGAGCACCGTGAGGCGGGCCACCAAAAGAGCCTCGGTGGACCGCCAGGTTGCCTATACGCTGATTGACCGACTCAAAACCGCGCACCTGGGCTTTGTGGAGGACGGCGAGCCCCGCATCATCCCGATTACCGCCTGGCGAATGGATGACCACCTGTACGTTCACACCCTCAATGGAGGCCGGCTGTCAAAACGCCTCGGCTCGGGCCAACTCCTTTGCATCTCGTTTGCCGTCACCAATGAATGGGTTTTGACCAAGTCTGCGTACCACCACAGCGCCAACTACGAATCTCTGGTGTTGTTCGGCTGCGCACAGCTCGTGGAAGACTCTGCAGAATTCGACGCCGCATTCCGGGCCATCATCAACCAGATTGAGCCAGGACGTTGGGAGCAGGTACGGGCACCGAACCAGAAGGAGCGCCGGGCAACCGCGCTGTTCCGGATACCGATTGAGGAAGGCTCATTCAAGAGCCGGACCGGTGGCCCCAACGAAGATCCCGAGGATATGGAATTGCCAATATGGCACGGAACCGTGTCGGCAGTAACCTCATAAAAGGACGATCCCGGCCTTACCTGCTAATCTGCGTGAGCAGATACAAACAAAACTGAAAGACCAGGAGACGATCTGTGCTGGAAAGCGAAATCCCCTTAATGGACATGGTCATTCGACTGCTTATGGCGGCTGGCCTGGCACTGGTGCTTGGGCTTGAACGTGAACTACGAGGGAAGCCAGCGGGACTGCGATCGCACATGCTCGTCTCCGTGGGGGCATCCGCATTCATCATGATGGGCATGCACATTTTGCTCGCCACGGCGGAAGGCGACCCTTCCGCCCGAATTGACCCCACACGCATTGTCGAAGGCGTGATTGGCGGCATTGGCTTTCTGGGCGCCGGCAGTATCATCCAGAGCCGCGGCAATGTTCAGGGCATTACCACGGGAGCCTCCATCTGGGTATCCGGCGCCATTGGTGTAGCCTGCGGCCTTGGCACCCTGGCGCTTGCCAGCATGGTGACGGTGCTTTCACTGATTATCGTGGTCGTGCTTGGCCGATTCGAGCGAGAAGTCATCAAGGATTGAAGCTGTGGTCACACCCGAATCATTTACCCAACAGCTCCCCTACCGGACGAAAGTTCACCACATGATCGCACACGGATTTTGCGATCATGAGAATGGGCGTAGCCACAATCAAGCCCACTGGCCCCCACAACCAACCCCAGAACAACAACCCGATAAAATGGCGACGGCATTCAAACTGGAGACGTAACTCGTCAGCCACGGCATCAGCAGATTCCCCTGAATACTGGTGATGACCAGCGATGTAAGCGCAACAATCACGGCAGTATTGAGCTCGCCGAACTGCAGGAATGCGGCCACCCCAGAGCCTACCAGAACCAGGAAAGGCCCCAGATACGGCACGCCACTGGCAATTCCAGCCACCACGCCCCACAGAGCCGCTTGCTCAACCCCCAATAGCAGGAATGCCAGCCAGGTGAGAATGCCGACAAAAAGCGCACTGATGACCATGACAAAGAGGAACCGACGTACCTGGTGATGCAGCTCGTTCATAATTCGCGCCGCCTTGCGCATACGCCGGAACGTCGGGCCGGATATTCTAACGATCTTACGCCGGTATAGCTTGCCGACGGAAAGCAGGAAAAACACCAGTAGAAGCACAGAAAACATCTGGGAAATAAGAACTATTGTGGCCGGCGAATTGCGGATGACATAGTCACGAACGTCCATCGGCTCATCCACCACCCGTACGGGTGTCACGCCGGCCTGAACAGCCGGTTTCCCCTCGCGGTTCTCGGCGGTTTCCTCAATCTGCTTGGCGGCAATCTGCGCTTTTTCCATGATGCTTTCTTCATCCTCGGACGTAGACGCATCTTCACGCTGAAGCTCCTTGATGGCCTGGGGGATCTTGTCCAGCATGGCCATGGCTTCCTGCTTGAGCGGCACACTTGCCGCCGCCAGAATCGCTATCAGTGTGCAAAGAACCAGAGCTGCACCCAATGGACGGGGTATGTGAATCCGATCCAGTGTTGCCACCAGCGGATCCAGGGCGTAACTGATCAGAACTGCGACCACAAGCGGCAGCAGAACAGGCTGGGCCCAGTCGATAAAATACAGGGAGGCGATGCTGGTCAGCACAATCAACGACATGCTGCGGATATTGATGGCTTCAATCAGGGCCGTTGTTGAGTCCTGTTCGCCAGAACCCGACCCGACACCCGGGCTTTCCTCGTTGTGACTCATAACCGCAGCTATGCCTCATATCAGATCCATGATTGAGTAGAGTGTAGCCCCCAAGATGGCAACTAATGGTTACGATATTTTATGGCAAGGTTTAAGATCGATGGCAAACTCGAGAAATAATTCCAGAAATAGGTATTTTCCCGTTTCTGAAAACTTTTCTATGCAACGCCTGTTATTTAGCGTACTGTCTATTTCGTTGGAAAGATTTAGCAAAGCATTTCACGAATAAGACCTTTTGTGTTGTCAAACCTACTGTCCTGTTTTTGATCCTGCGCGTTTTTTGTTTCCCGCCTATCGCTGATTAGAGGTCACAACGACCTGCTGACGGCAACCAATTGATTAAAATCAGGATAATGATTATGTCTACTATCAAAGGCAACGTTAAGTTCTTCAATGAAGCAAAAGGTTTTGGCTTTATTACTCGTGAAAACGGCGCAGACGTTTTCGTTCATTACAGCTCGATTCAGGGTGGCGGATTCAAAACTCTGGCCGAAGGCCAGGAAGTGGAATTCACCGTGACTGAAGGCCAGAAAGGCCCGCAAGCTGAGAACGTTATTGGCCTGTAACTAACCCGGATTTCTCATAGGTCCCCGGCAAGTCTCGCAGACTGAGCAGGTTACCGCCATTACCGCTCATTTGCGGTCGCGATTGATTAATAACTGATC
>NZ_JBRJHG010000015.1:0-123159 GCF_053628895.1 Marinobacter sp. MBR-105
TGATCGCAGATCTGAAAGAAACCCTGCTTGGTTGGAAAGCGTACTTCGACGCAGCCGAAGTACTGAGCCCGCTGCGGGACCTGGACAAGTGGATACGGCGGAGAATGAGAAGTTACGTGTGGAAGCAATGGGGCCGAAGGGGGTATCGTGAGCTGAGAAAGCGGGGTGTCTCGGTCAAATTGGCCTGGAACACCGCGAAATCGGCCCACGGCCCGTGGCGGCTGAGTCATTCGCCGGCACTGCGACAAGCCTTACCGGCCCGATTGTTCCGGAGTTATGGACTGCCGGAGCTGGCAGTACGGTAACGGGTTGAGTCAAGTCACTGAATCGCCGTGGTACGTGATCCGTATGCCCGGTGATGTGGGAGGAGGGGCATCGTGAGGTGCCTCCCTATCCCAATTAGCCAAAAAGAAACGGTAGAGATTTATGGAAGGTGATTTCGAAAAATATAAAGAGGAGATGACCGACGACATCGCCACTTGCCTCGATAGCATGGGCGTTCAGCCTATCTTATTCGTCGGTTCAGGAATGTCTCAGCGTTACTTTGGCGGCCCGAACTGGGATAATTTGCTCAAGGCCCTTGCTGAAGAGTGTCCTATTCTCGATAAAAGCTACGCATACTATAAACAAAAAAACAATTCGTTAATTGAGGTGGGAACCGAGTTCTCAGAAGCTTACCGAGAATGGGCCTGGGGTGACGGAAACGACCAGTTTCCAAAGGAGCTATTCACAGATTCGCAGCCACCTGATATCTATTTTAAGTACAAGGTTTCAGAATACTTTGAAGAGGTTATAAAGCCTGACTTTGACCAGGTTTTTGCAGGTGAATTTTCTGACGAAATAGAGGCCTTGAAGAGTGTCAGGCCACATGCCTTGATAACAACTAATTATGATCGCTTTTTTGAGCAGGTGTTTTCTGATTACTCAAGCATAATTGGGCAATCTATACTCAAAGCAAATTATACCGATGTTGGGGAAATACTCAAAATACACGGCTGCTCTTCAGAGCCTGAGAGCATAGTCATAACATCATCAGATTATGAAGACTTCAAGGCTAAGAAGAAGTATTTGAGTGCTAAGCTACTAACCTTTTTTGCTGAGCATCCCCTAGTCTTTCTTGGTTATAGCGCCGAAGACCCAAATATAAGGTCTATATTGTCCGACATCGATGAAATTCTTGCTCCCGATAACGACTTGATTCCAAATATATATCTTGTGGAATGGAACAAGAATGTTGCCAGCATGACGTCATACCCAAGAGAGAAGCTTATTACAATCGATCATGAGCGCAGTGTCCGTGTGAAAAGCATTGTAGCGGATGATTTTACGTGGGTTTATGAGGCATTTGGATCATCAGACGCTATTACAGCGATTAATCCAAAAATATTGAGAGCATTGCTTGCTAGGACTTACTCATTAGTAAGACATGATATCCCAAAGCGTACTGTAGAGGTTAACTATCAAACTCTGGAGCATGCTGTTTCTGAAGAGGGCGAATTAGCGAAACTTTACGGTATAACTACCCTCGATGACCCTACTGCAGTCAACGCAATGTATCCTTTCTCTTTAACTCAGGTGGCGAAAGCACTGGGCTATGCAAGCTGGCATCATGCAAATCAATTAATCATGAGAGTTGAGCAAGAAAAAGGAGTGAATATTAAACAGAGCGACAATAAATATCACGTCGCGATCATGGCAGGCCAAGTCATGCAAACTCACAAATATTCGCAGGCAGCCATAGATTTACTTGAGTTAGTCAAAAATGGAGAGGATTACGAGATCCAAGTGTAATGGCTAACCAGTGCGTCAACGGGACCGCTTTGTTCCGCTGCCGCTCCACAAATCGGCCCGTTACGCCGGCGTTAGCGAGAAAATGGCTTAATCCTAAATGGCAGGAGGCTGCGATTAACATAATGAGAAAACCAAGAATATTTATCGCATCTGCGGCCGAGAGCCTTGATGTTGCTGATGCGTTCAACGTCAATTTCGATCACCAGGCGGAAGTGACAGTCTGGAAGCACGGATTTGCGCTATCTCAAACGACTATCGAATCGCTCGTACAGATGGCAGATACGGTAGATTTTGCGATCTTTATTTTTACACCCGACGACGTCGCACGAATTCGAGACAAGGAAAAACAGGTTACTCGAGACAATGTAATCTATGAGCTTGGCCTATTCACCGGAACACTCGGGAAAGATAGGTGCTTCATCGTTAAGCCCCGCGATATTGATCTTCATTTGCCTACCGACCTACTGGGGCTCACCGCAGCAGATTATGATGGGAATCGCTCAGATAAAAACCTAGAAGCAGCAGTGAATCATCCGAGTGTCTTGATCAAAAAACGTGTTGCTGAACTGGGTTTAGTCTCCCAGGATCTTGATGTCCAAAAGAAGATCCGGCGGAAAATTGGATACAACTACAAGGTCGGAGAGACGGAACACCTCATCCTTACCAAAATATTGGAATCGTATGCTCGATCACCGGATGGAGTCGCGGCACATGTGGTCTTTAATGAAATCAGCGGAGTAAGTGACGGGCATCTCAGTCTTGCACTCATAAAGCTGGAGAGGCTCGGCTATTTGGATAAGAGCATTGTTGAAGATGGGGATTTCGAATACTACGGCTTCTCAATAACGGCTGATGGCATTGATTACCTATTAGAAAATGAAGACTCGTTGCCAAAAACGGAACCTGCTTCAGCACCAGCCAACACACCCGTCGATGATTTTGACGACGATATTCCATTTTAGTATCAGCGCTAACCAGGGGCTGCAGCGGACCGCTTTTCCGGCGCGGTGCGCCTCCAAATCGGCCGCTGAGCCCAGGCGTTAGGGCAATTGCAAGATGTTGAGACGTAGGCTCGTCTATTCCGGATTCACCGCTTCTGCGATTTACGGGGTCTTCTTGGCGGTGGTCGTTGTGGGAGCGGATTACTCCCTCAAGCCCTGGGTGGAAGCTCTTCCGGCAGCGCTTGCGGGCTTGGCCTTTGCTTTCGTTATTGGTGCGACACTTTTCGGATTTATTCCACATTACATGGGGATTTTCATGTCTGGTTCATCGAGCGTGCTCGATCTTATCAATAGGATCTCACTGGCAGTTGCCCTATGTTCAGTGCTGATTGGAGTCATTTCGGGTCTATTGCTGATCTTTGGCTCAAGCGATGCCATTAAACCATTGCTCGTTGCAATCACGCTTTTCTTAGGGGCGTCTGCGACAATGTGTTCTCTGAAGTTCTTCTACATCAATCGAGGCGCAGACTAAGCCCTAACAAATTGTTGTAGTTCGTTCGGGACTGCGGCCTCCGCCGGACGCCCTTTCCATAGCTCCTTCGGCGCCATGGAAAGGGCGCTGCCTTCAGGCGTTAGTTTTCAGGAGAAAGATTCATGGCGATCGAATCATGGATGGCGTTTGTCGTCGCATCGGTTGTTCTATTGGTGATTCCTGGCCCGACGATTCTGGCCGTCATCAGCTATTCAGTAACCCATGGTCGTCGAGCCAATGTTCCTCTGGTAGCGGCCGTTGCACTTGGTGACTCCACCGCGCTGTTTGCTTCGCTCGTGGGTTTAGGGGCGTTGCTTGTTGTATCTGCTTTTTGGTTCACAGCCGTAAAAGTAGCAGGTGGTATGTACCTGCTCTATCTTGGTATCAAATTGTTCAGGGCAGGATTTTCACCCACTGCAATGGCGGAGCCCACGTCTGACGCCTCGCACTTGAAGTTGTTCACCAACACGTATCTGGTAACTGCGCTCAATCCAAAGGGGATTGTTTTCTTCATGGCCTTTTTACCGCAATTCATTACGCCGGGCGAAAACGGGGTACTCCAAATGTGGTTGCTTGCAGTCACCTTTGTAGCTTTGGCGACAATCAATGCCACGCTCTATACGGTTTTCGCATCGTCTGCTCGCCGGCTGCTTGTATCGACCAAAGCGCAGCGTAGGTTTAATTTTGCTGGTGGAGCTCTGCTTTCGTCAGCTGGTGTGTGGGCGTTGCTAGCCAAGCGTCCAGCCGTGTAGACGCAAATAAATGGCTATTGTCGGACGCACCTTCGCTGGCTCTGCGGTATGTCTCAAAGCCCGGGCGATATGCGGAGTTTTTCGGGAACAAAGGAGCAGTGCAATGGAGTTTGAGATGCTGCCGCCATGGCTGAAATATCCTGAGATTCCTCTGGGGTCAATCGGCTGCCGAATGAGCCCAGCCTAAAGTGCCAAAGGAGCGATTGATGAAAGGTGAGTGTCTCTGCGGAAACGTGAAGTTCGCAATTGAGGAGGAGATTCGAAACTTCTATCAATGCCACTGCTCGTTATGCCGCAAAGCTACTGGATGGCGGGCCTGACAGCCTGGAATCACTTAACAAGTTATTGTAGTTCGTTCCGGACTGGAGCATACATCGGGTGCTCCTGTGGGGCGCGGTAAGGAGAGCAGATGAAAATTTACGGTGATGCCAAATCCGGCAACTGCTACAAAGTTCAGCTGGTGTGCAACCTCCTGAACATCGACCACGAGTGGATTGAGGTCGATATTCTGGCTGGCGACACCAGGTCCGACGAGTTCTTGCGAAAGAACCCCAATGGCAAAATACCTCTGCTGGAGCTCGATGAGGGCGAGACGCTTTCCGAGTCCAACGCCATTATCAACTTCCTGGCAGGCGGATCGGCGCTATACCCTGAGGGCGGGTTGGCTCAAGCGCTTATCCTGCAGTGGCAGTTTTTCGAACAATACAGCCATGAGCCTTATATCGCGGTAGCCCGCTTCATCAATAAGTACCTTGGGCTGCCTGATGACAGAGCTGCGGAATATGCGTCGAAGCAAGCCGGCGGCCACAAAGCGTTGCGAGTGATGGAGCAGCAGCTTCAGAAAACCCCTTATCTCACAGGGGAGCATGCGACCACGGCAGACATCTCGCTTTATGCCTACACCCACGTAGCTCACGAGGGCGGCTTTGAACTGGCAGACTATCCGGCGATTCTGGCATGGCTGAAACGGGTGGCTTCGTTGCCGAATTTCAAGCCGATGGCCTGAGGCCATTGGCTTTTCTGAGCTGTCCAATCCAGTGAACCGGATGCCCGCGTCGGGCGCTTAACAACAGCCTTGTATGAACCAAAGGGATTGTTTATGCATAAATCGATAGTGTTGGTTTTGTTGTCTTTCCTCCTGCTGACAGGCTGTGCCTCTCACCAGATACCTGTCAGGCACAAGGTTGCCCTGTCTTCTGACTCAGAACGAATCGCTTATGACGTGGTCGGGAGTGGAAAAACGGCTCTGGTGTTTATCCACGGCTGGAGTTGTGATGGACGCTACTGGCAGCAACAAATACCGGCGTTTGCCGGCGATTATCAGGTGATTACGGTTGATCTGGCGGGCCATGGGCACTCATCGGTTGGCCGCTCTGATTATTCGATGGTGGCTTTCGCTCACGATGTGAAGGCCATTGTCGATCAAGAGCGCATTGAACGTGCCATTCTTGTAGGGCATTCGATGGGCGGTGCGGTGATTGCCGAAGCAGCCAGATTGATGCCGGCCAGAGTTGTTGGTGTGATAGGGGTTGATACCTTACAGAACGTTGCGGAGCGAATTCCCCAAAGTGTCGTTGATGAAATGGCTCAGCCCTTTGAGGCTGACTTTACGACGGCGGTAAAGGATTTTGTCGCACCTATGTTTCCTGAAGGTGCCGATGAGCCATTGGTTTCCTGGGTGAAAGAAGATATGTCTTCTGCGCCAAAGGCCATTGCCTTGAACGCTTTCCGAAACTATCTCGGGCGATATGTCACTGGCGAAGCGGCCACTGCGTTTGATGAAGTCAGGGTGCCCGTCATCTCGATAAACGCCAGGTTATGGCCGACAGCGGTGGAAGAGAATAGAAAACACATTGATGATTACCAGCTTATGTACATTGAGGATGCTGGCCATTTCCCGATGTTGGAAAGGCCTGAGGCGTTCAATGAGCTTTTGAAACAGGCCATTGATTCGATCGAGGAAAAGGGCAGTAAACCCATTTAACTGCCGGGCAGGGCATGCTTGGTGGCACGCGGGAATTCTGAATGAGCAACCGCTCCAATAAACCATCCGAGTTGGCGCAAAGCTGGATAACGAATGCCGAACTCTGGACCTCGGCGGTCCGCGACGGCGATATAGAGAGTCGCCGCCTGGTGACTGACCAGGCCATGGTCAACGCCGTGCTCGCCCAACATCCGAGGCGGGTGCTTGACTTGGGGTGCGGAGAAGGTTGGCTGGTACGGGCGCTCGCCAGTCATGGTGTTGATTGCGTCGGGGTGGACGGCTCCCCCGGGTTGATTGAAGCGGCCCGGTCCCTTGGGGGAGGACGATTCCACGTCTGTACCTATTCTGAGCTTGTCGACGATGCCCGGAAGATAGGCCACGACTTTGATGTGGTGTCTGTGAACTTCGCGATCCTCCATGAAGACGTGGCCGGGTTATTGCGGGCTCTCCGGCCGTTGCTTGCTCCTCGGGGAAGAATGGTCATGCAGACGGTGCATCCCTGGTTGGTGAGCGGCCCCTATCTCGACGGTTGGCGCAATGAGGATTTTCGGGATTTCCCGGGAACATGGCAATCCATGCCCTGGTACTTTCGCACGCTCGGCTCCTGGGTAGCGTTGTTCCGGGACTGCGGTTACTCCATCATAGAACTAACCGAGCCTCGTCACCCATCCACGGAGCTGCCTTTGTCTCTTCTGGTCGTAGTGGAATAAAAAAGAAGAGCAACACCGCAATTTTATGAATAACTGAAGACTATGCTGTGAGTTCAGAACTGGGAGATGCCCCTCGTAATCAACGGGTTAAGCCGCATATGAAAAAGCTCATTGTCATCGCTTTTTTTTCGTTTTCTGCCTCGGCGGCGGAGCTGGCAACAGAGAGGTTCATCATCAATATAGAATCTCGCTGCGCTGAAGGCGAGGTTTCGTGCAACCAAATGACCTATCACGGTACAAGCAAGGCAACAGGAAATAGCATCATGCTGGAAGGGAGTTCCTGGCATACACTCTGTGCCGACGGCGATACTCCCTGCCGTTTTCTCGGGTATAAGTTTGAGAATGGAAATACCGCGTACTACGTGCATCAGGATGGATTGCTTGAAGTTATACGTAACCGGGATGAGGTATTAGTCCGGGAACGGGGTAGCTGGCGAAAGGAATGATCTATGAAAGGCGAATGTCTCTGTGGAAGTGTAAAGTTTGAAATCACAGAGGAAATCCGAAACCTTTATCAGTGCCACTGTTCGCTCTGCCGAAAAGCCACTGGAGCGGCGGCGAATGCCGCAACTTTTGTAAATGAGCATGCCTTTCGTTGGGTTTCCGGTGAGAGTGGTATACGCAGTTACAAGAAGCCCAGTGGGTTCAGAAGCGATTTTTGCTCGGTCTGTGGTAGTCCGGTTCCTAATAGTCTGAGGGACAGCGGGATGGTCTGGATTCCTGCTGGTTTGTTGGGAGAGACTCTTACGTCGAAGATATCTGTTCATCTTCACACAGAGTCTGCTGCATCCTGGGAAGAAGAATCGGCTCGGTGTGTGCGATTGGCCGGCGGGCCTGAAAGCTTGGAAACGCTTGATAGTATGTTGTAGCTCGTTCTAGCCTCCACTGAACTTTTTGATAGCAGCAACATCGATTTTTCCCATGGTCATCATGGTGTCGAAGGCAGGCTTGGCAACAGCGGGGTAGGTAATTGGTAATTCCATCTCCAGGTTCGGGGGGGCATTGAGCCGCTGAAGGTGTTCTCAGGGTTCTCCCGCCTGTAACTATTTGGATTCAAGGCAAACATGGAAGTCTTGGCTAAGATTGTAATCAGCGTGGTGGGTAGTTTTCTGACCTACTATATCGTCAGCAATGCGGCAAAGAGATCATCAACTGCTGAGACCGGCGGTAAGCTTTTCTTCGGTTGGTTCCTTATATTGACCAGCTTGGCGTCTACGCTGATTGCGGCAGGAATGCTCTGGTTGTTGTTTTTTGTTGACCATGGCGGTCAGGATATCCCCATCATCCTGATGTTGGAGATGTTTGGCGCCTTCGCGATTTATGGATGGGCCGAGGTGATCTGGACCAGAGGTTGCTTTGATGATGAGTCCCTGACGTTTCAAAGCCTTTGGCAGGGTAAACGGCGGTTTACGTGGAGCGAGTTAAGAAGCATAAGCTTTAACAAGCATCTGCATTGGTACGTTCTTCGTTTTCGCCATGGGAGGACGATTAGAATCTCAATCTATCTAAACGGCCATGGATTGCTGCTCGATAAGATCGAGAGCATGGGATATGACGTCTAGTAAAATCCACGTGGACGGGTTTAAAAAGGTTGTGCAGTGGCCGCTCAGGACTCCTGAATGACCATAAGCTCCTCGGGATTTCCAGGGAACTGCAGGAGGCAGTATGATTCGGGTTGTTTATCGTTGGAAAGTTAAGGAAGAGAACTTCGCGGACTTCAAGAAGGTTTGGGTTCGCACCACCAACCATATCCATGAAACCGTGCCCGGAGCCCTGGGTAGCTTTATGCTCCGCAGTCCTGAGGACAAAACCGAGGTGCTCACCGTCGCGAAATGGGATTCCGTGGAAAGCTGGAAAGCATTCTGGAGCGGGGAAAACCCTGCGCAGATGGTGGGCATGCGGGCACTGGGGGAGCGCGTTTCAGTGACGCACTATGAGGAAGTCGAAGACTTTACCCGTTAGCTCTGGCTGCAAAGCGTCAATCGACCAGCCAGTGGCGTTTCTTGCTCCCATCACTTGATCCAGGTGTGGCTCTCAGGGGCCAACCGCTGCCTCGATAGCAGCAATATCGATTTTTCCCATGGTCATCATGGCGTCGAAGGCACGCTTGGCAACACTGGGGTCCGGGTTATTGATCGCCTCAGTAAGGGCCACGGGGGTTATCTGCCACGAAAGTCCCCACTTGTCTTTGCACCATCCGCACGCACTTTCCTCGCCCCCGTTATCGACTATGGCATGCCAATAGCGATCTGTTTCTTCCTGATCCCAAGTCGCAATCTGGAAAGAAAAGGCCTCGTTATGCTGGAAGGCGGGGCCGCCGTTGAGCCCAAGACAGGGAACGCCAAGCACCGTAAATTCGACCGTTAAGACGTCGCCCCTGGATCCGGCGGGATAGTCCCCGGGTGCGCGCAATATCCTGCCAACTGAGGAATCGGGGAAGATGCTGGTATAAAACTGGGCGGCCTCCTCAGCCTGGCCGTTGAACCAGAGGCAAATGGTATTTTTCGGATGTGTCATTGCAATAACCCTCCTGGACGTTTGGTTTGTGTCTATGAGTCTAGTCGGTTGGGAATGGTCGAAATCGACAACGGCTATTGGCAACTATCCAGAAAGCGAGCGGCGTGCGCCTTTACCGAGTGTTTGAGCTCAGCAGGGGAATGGTGGGAAGTAAATCAAAGTTGTCGCTGGCTGAGGTTGGCGACTACGCTGACATTTGAATACATGGTTTACCATGATTTTCAGTCAGCGGAGGTGGCATGAGGTTTCCCTCAAGCACAGCATTCGCATTACTGGGCGCGGGGTTGATTGCGATCAGCTTCGGTCTTGCGCGCTTCGCCTTCGGTCTGTTTGTTCCGCCCATTCGTGCGGATCTGTCTTTGTCGCCCCATGTGATCGGTATCATCGGTGCACTCCCTCTGATCAGTTTTGCACTGACGTCGGTGGTGGCGCCCTGGTGTGCCGACCGTCTCGGCGCCCGGAATACGGCGATGGCCTCCGGCGTTTTTGGGGTAGTCGGACTGGCTTTGATCAGTCAGTCGGCCGGTGCCCTGTCACTGGGGCTGGGCGTATTTGCCTGTGGTATCTGCACGGGCCTGATGATGCCTGCCCTGACAGCGGCCATGCAGGCACTGGTGCGGCGCTCGATGCATGGCCGGGTCAGCTCGGTGATGAATGCTGGTACCAGCGTGGGGGTGATGGTCGCGGTGCCCACGGTTCTTTTTCTGGCCGGGGCGGCTGTCCATGGGGCCGGTGCTGCCATTCATGGCGGTGTCTCTGGGACAGGCAGCGGGCTCGCCTGTGGGCGGTATTCGATTATTGCTTCAGCCCCATTTCCTCAATCGAGATTTCCCGCATCTTGAACTTCTGGATCTTCCCGGTCACGGTCATCGGGAATGCATCCACAAACTTGTAGTTTTTGGGAATCTTGAAGTGGGCGATCTTGCCCTTGCAGAAGGCCTGCAGGTCCTCTGCGGTTACCGGGTCTGCATCGGGCCGCAGTTTCACCCAGGCAATCAGCTCTTCACCGTACTTCTCGTCCGGAATACCGGTTACCTGCACCTCTTCAATGGCCGGGTGAGTGTAGAGGAACTCTTCGATCTCTTTCGGGTAGATGTTTTCACCACCGCGGATCACCATGTCCTTGATGCGGCCCACGATCTGGATGTAACCATCCTCGTCCATGGTCGCCAGGTCGCCGGTGTGCATCCAGCCGGCATCGTCGATGGCTTCGCGGGTCTTTTCCTCGTTGTTCCAGTACTTCAGCATTACGCTGTAGCCGCGGGTACACAGTTCGCCAATCTCACCGCGGGGCATGACGTTGCCGGTGCCCGGGTCGACAATCTTGGTTTCCAGGTGCGGCTGGGTGCGGCCCACGGTGGTGACCTGCTTCTCGAACGGGTCGAGGGAACTGGTCTGGGTGGAAACCGGGCTGGTTTCCGTCATGCCGTAGGCAATCTGCACTTCTTTCATGTGCATTTTGCCGTTGACCTTCTTCATGACTTCGGCGGGGCAGATGGAACCTGCCATGATGCCGGTGCGCAGGGTGGAAAGGTCGTAGCTGTCGAACTCCGGGTCGGCCAGTTCGGCGATGAACATGGTGGGGACACCGTACAAGGCCGTGGCTTTTTCCTGGTGGACCGCCTGGAGTACGGTTTTCGGGTCAAAGCCTTCGCTCGGGTAGATCATGGCGGTGCCATGGGTGATGCAGCCCAGGTTGCCCATCACCATGCCGAAGCAATGGTAGAGCGGCACTGGAATCACCAGCCGGTCGTTCTCGGTCAGGCGCTGGCTTTCACCAACAAAATAGCCGTTGTTCAGAATGTTGTGGTGGGTGAGCGTGGCGCCTTTCGGGTTGCCGGTGGTACCGGAGGTGAACTGGATATTGATGGGGTCGTCGAACTGCAACTCATTCTGGCGCTTGGCAAGATCGGCTTCTGATACCTCGCCGGCAAAGCCCAGGAAATCCTGCCAGGTCCACATACCCTCGTGGTTATCCGGGTGTACGTTAATGACCGCCCGAAGATCGGGGACGTTGTCAGCTTTGAGTTTACCGGGTGCGCTGCGTTTCAGTTCCGGGGCCAGCTCGTAGATCATTTCCCGGTAGTTGGAGGTTTTGAAGCTGTCGGCGGTAACCAGAACGCTGATGCCGGCCAGATTCATGGCGTACTTCAGCTCGTGCACACCGTAGGCCGGGTTGATGTTTACCAGAATGGCGCCCACTTTCGCGGTCGCAAACTGGGTAACGGTCCATTCGTAACGGTTGGGTGACCAGATGCCCACGCGGTCGCCACGCTTGACGCCGATGGCCATGAACGCCCGGGCCGCCTCGTTCACCTTGTCGACGAACTCTTGGTAAGTCCAGCGAATGTCCTGGTGCAGGCACACCAGAGCCTCGTTGTCGGGAAACTGTTGGGCGGTGCGGTCCAGCATATCGCCGATGGTCATGCCCAGCAGTGGCTTTTCTGCGATACCACTGGTGTAACTTGGGAGAGTCTTGCTCATGTCTCTGCCTCCATTGTTTTTGTAGTTGAGGGCTGGAAAGTTACTGGCACAGGCCCCCGAGTGCCTGGCCCACTTTAGAGCCGTTATGACGTTTCAGTTGCGCGCAGATCCAGTCGCCGGTTTTCACCAGCTTGTTCAGATCCACGCCGGTATCGATGCCCAGGCCGTTAAGCAGGTATAGCACGTCTTCGGTGGCTACGTTGCCAGAGGCCCCTTTGGCATAAGGGCAGCCGCCCAGACCGGCTACAGAGGCGTCAATCACGCTTACACCCTCTTCCAGTACTGCGTACAGATTGGCCAGGGCCTGACCATAGGTGTCGTGGAAATGCGCCGCCAGTTTGTCCATGGGCACATGGGCAGCCACGGCTTCGAGCATGCGCTTGGCTTTCAGGGGCGTACCCACGCCGATGGTGTCGCCCAGGGAAATTTCGTGGCAGCCCATGTCGTACAGGGCCTTGGCCACGGTGGCCACCTGTGCCGGTTGGATATCGCCCTCGTACGGGCAGCCCATCACGGTAGACACGTAACCGCGCACGGGAATGCCGTGTTTGCGGGCTTCTTCAACCACCGGTGCAAAGCGCTCCAGGCTTTCAGCAATCGTGCAGTTGATGTTCTTTTGGGTGAAGGACTCCGATGCCGCACCGAATACCGCCACTTCGTCGGCCCCGGCCGCCAGGGCGCCCTCGAATCCTTTCAGGTTCGGGGTAAGGGCCGAGTAGCGAACGCCAGGTTTACGGGTGATGCCGGCCATCACTGCGGCCGCGTCGCCCATTTGCGGCACCCATTTGGGTGATACGAAGCTGGCGGCCTCGATGTGGCTGAGACCGCAATCGGCCAGCCGGTCGATCAGGCCGGTTTTGACCCCGGTGGCGATCACATCGCCGGGCTCATTCTGAAGCCCGTCCCTGGGGCTCATTTCCACCAACCGAGCCTGCTTCGGAAAGGCCATTATTCTGCCTCCCCGGTGTCGATGGCGATGAGTTCCGCACCCTCGGCCACCTGGTCACCCTCGGCGTAGAAAATCTCGGAAACCACACCATCGGCGGGTGCCTTGATGGCGTGTTCCATTTTCATGGCTTCCATGATCACCAGCGTCTGGCCGGCCGTTACCTTGTCGCCTACCTGGGCCTGAATCGCCACTACGGAGCCGTTCATGGGCGCCGCCAGGCTGCCTTCGCTGGCCATTTCCTCAAACCCGTAGGTTTCCCGGTATACGGTGCACTTGAAGGTATCGCCCTCGTAGAAGAGCACCAGTTCTTCGTTGTGCAGGTTGCCGTGCACGCTTAGCCGGTGGCCGTTGATCACCGCCTGCAGGTAATCGTCATTCAGTTTGGCGTTCAGGTGGTACACGCTGCCGCCCACGAAGACCTGGTAGCGGTCATCCCGTTCCAGGATCTTGAGCTCGTGTTTATCGTCGCCCACCTGAAGGGTGAGAGGCTGGGCGTATTCGGAGTTCATGCGCCAGCTGTTCTTGCGGCCGAACGGCGACCAGGGATCGCCGGTAACCGGTTCCGCTGATTTGCGTTGCTCCAGAATGAATCCAGCGGCAAGCACCAGTGCCTTGTCCAGATCCAGTCTGGATTTCGGGAACAGCAGGTCGTTGTGAGTGGCAATGAAGTTGGTGGTCAGCTCGGCTTCGCGGAATGGCTGCGCATCCACCGCCGCGTGCAGGAACCGGATATTGGTTTTCAGCCCGGCGATACGGTAGTGCTCCAGGGCCTGAACCATGCGGTTGACCGCCTGTTCGCGGGTCTCGTCCCATACGATCAGTTTGGCGATCATCGGGTCATAGTGGATGCTGATTTCATCGCCTTCGGTCACGCCGGTATCTACCCGCACGTGGGCGGATTCATCCGGAGTGCTCAGATAACGCAGAGTACCCGTAGCGGGCAGGAAGTCCTGATCCGGGTCTTCGGCGTAAATACGCGCCTCGATGGCGTGGCCTCGGGTTTTTACCTGGTCCTGGGTCAGCGGCAGGGGCTCACCCCAGGCCACTTTCAGTTGCCATTCCACCAGATCCTGGCCGGTGACCATTTCGGTGACCGGGTGTTCTACCTGCAGGCGGGTGTTCATTTCCATGAAGAAGAAGGAACCGTCCACGTCGTACAGAAACTCGACGGTGCCGGCGCCCACGTAGTTGATGGCCTGGGCCGCCCGCACCGCGGCTTCGCCCATGGCTTTGCGGGTGTCTTCACTGAGGCCGGGGGCGGGCGCTTCTTCCAGCACTTTCTGGTGCCGGCGCTGCACGGAGCAGTCCCGCTCGGCCAGATAGATGCCGTTGCCGGACTGATCGCAGAACACCTGGATTTCAACATGACGAGGCTGGGTCAGGTAGCGCTCGATCAGCATGTCCGGGTTGCCGAACGCATTTTTTGCCTCGCGCTGGGCCGCGGCCAGGGCATCGTCGAATTCGGCCATGTTTTCGACCACCCGCATGCCTTTGCCGCCACCGCCGGCAACCGCTTTCAGCAGCAGCGGGAAACCGCATTTTTCGGCTTCAGCCCGCAGCAAGTCCGGCGACTGGTCCTTGCCGTGGTAGCCCGGCACCAGCGGTACACCGGCGTCTTCCATGATCGCTTTTGCCGCGGACTTGGAGCCCATGGCGGCGATGGCGGAAGAGGGCGGGCCGATGAAGACGATACCGTTGGCTTCGCAGGCTTCTGCGAAGTCGGTGTTTTCAGACAGGAAGCCGTACCCCGGGTGGATGGCCTGGGCGCCGCTTTCTTTGGCAATCTCGATAATCTTGTCGGCCCGCAGGTAGCTCTCAGAGCTGGGGGCGGGGCCGATGTAGAAGGCCTCATCGGCCATGGCCACGTGCCGGGCGTTGGCGTCGGCTTCGGAATAGACCGCTACGCAGCGGATGCCCATTCGATGGGCCGTCTGGATGATCCGGCAGGCGATTTCGCCCCGGTTGGCTATCAGGATCTTGTTAAACATTATTGTGTCTCCGGAATCCAACTGGCCTTTCGTTTGTTCAGGAAAGCGCTGAGCCCTTCCTGGCCTTCTTCGCCCAAACGAATATCGGCGATGCGCTGCGCGGTTTCGTCAATCACTTCGGAGGTGATGGTCTTGTGGCTGACCGCAAAGACCAGTTCTTTGGCTGCTTTCATGGCTTGGGGACCGTTCAGCGCAAGTTGCAGTAGCAGCTCGTCGCAACGCTGGTGCATGGCCTGTTCGTCTTCGCACACCAGGTGAACCAGGCCGTAGTGCTGCGCCTCCTGAGCACTGAAGACTTCCGCCGACAGGAAGTAGCGCCGGGCCTGACGTTCGCCGATGGCTCGCACCACATAGGGGCTGATCACGGCCGGAATCAGGCCGAGTTTGACTTCGCTCAGGCAGAAGCTGGCTTTTTCAGTGGCCAGCACGATGTCGCAGCAGGCCGCTAGGCCGACCGCGCCGCCGAAGGCCGCTCCCTGCACCAGGCCGATCACGGGCTTGGACAGGTGGTTCAGGGTGTTCATCAGACGGGCCAGTTCCCGGGAGTCGTCCAGGTTTTCCTGGCGGGTGTTGTCCGCCATGCGGCGCATCCAGCCCAGGTCGGCACCGGCGGAAAAGTGTTTGCCCTCTGAGCGCAGGATAACAATCTGGGTTTGCTCATCCCGGTCCACGTGTTCCAGCGCCTGAATCAGCTGCTGGATGATCACGTCGTCGAAGGCATTGCGTTTGTCCGGGCGGTTCAACACCACTTCTGAGACGCCATCGCCCCGTTGGTGCAGCAGAACCGCTGTGTCTTGCTGTGACATGGCTGCGCTCCTTTACATGCGGAACACGCCGAAGCGCGTTGGCTTGGCGGGCCGGTTGAGGGTGGCAGACAGGCTCAGGGCAACCACTTCCCGGGTCTGGGCCGGGTCGATCACGCCGTCATCCCACAGGCGGGCGCTGGCGTAGTAGGGGTGGCCCTGGTGTTCGTAGGTTTCGGTAATGGGCTTCTTGAACTCGGCTTCTTCCTCGGCGCTCCAGCTCTGGCCTTTACGCTCCAGGCCTTCCCGGCGTACCTGCGCCAGCACGCCGGCTGCCTGTTCGCCGCCCATGACGGAGATCCGGGCATTCGGCCACATCCACAGGAAGTCCGGGCTGTAGGCGCGGCCACACATGCCGTAGTTGCCGGCACCGTAGCTACCGCCAATCAGAACGGTAATCTTGGGCACGTTGGCACAGGCCACGGCCATCACCATCTTGGCGCCATGTTTGGCGATGCCCTCGGCTTCGTATTTCTGGCCGACCATGAAGCCGGTAATGTTCTGCAGGAACAGCAGCGGTATGTTGCGCTGGCAACACAGTTCAATAAAGTGCGCGCCTTTCTGAGCGGATTCGCTGAACAGGATGCCGTTGTTGGCGATGATGCCCACGGGGTAGCCGTGGATGTGGGCGAACCCGGTCACCAGGGTGGAGCCGTAGTAGCGCTTGAATTCGTCGAATTCTGAGCCGTCGACGATGCGGGCGATGACGTCGCGCGCATCAAACTGCTTGCGCAGGTCGGTGCCGACGATGCCGTAGATTTCTTCCTGATCGTACAGCGGGGCGCGGGGCTTCTGGACCTCAACCGGTACCGGTTTGCGACGGTTCAGGTTGGCCACGCATCGGCGGGCGATTGCCAGGCCGTGGGCGTCGTTCTCGGCGTAATGGTCGGCGACACCGGAGATTTTACAGTGCACATCGGCGCCCCCCAGGTCTTCCGCGCTGACCACTTCACCTGTGGCGGCTTTTACCAGCGGAGGGCCGGCCAGGAATATGGTGCCCTGGTTACGGACGATGATGGATTCGTCGGCCATGGCGGGTACGTAGGCGCCCCCGGCGGTACACAGGCCCATGACGACGGCGATCTGGGGAATGTCGTCTGCGCTCATGCGGGCCTGGTTGTAGAAGATGCGGCCGAAGTGGTCGCGGTCGGGGAAGACTTCGTCCTGTTGGGGCAGGTTGGCGCCACCGGAATCCACCAGGTAGATGCAGGGCAGGCGGTTGGCCATGGCGATTTCCTGGGCCCGCAGGTGTTTTTTCACGGTCAGCGGGAAGTAGGTGCCGCCTTTGACAGTGGCGTCGTTGGCGATAATCATGCACTCGGTGCCGGAGACGCGGCCGATGCCGGCGATGACGCCAGCGGCGGGCACTTCTTCCTTATAGACGTTGTAGGCGGCGAACTGGCCGATTTCGAGGAAGGGGGAGCCTTCGTCGATGAGGGTGTTGATGCGCTCGCGGGGCAGGAGTTTGCCTCGGTCGGTGTGGCGCTTCTGGTAGTCGGGGCCGCCGCCCTGGTGGATCTTTTCGACTTTTTCCCGGAGGTCGGCGACGGCTTGTTGCATGGCCTGGTGGTTGGCCTGGAATTCGTCGGACCTTGGGTTGATTTTGCTTTGGAGCACGGTCATTGGTTCGTATCCCTCGGTTTGGGGGCGTCCGGGTCTGGCGGGGTGTGCTTTCCGGGAAATGCTACGAGCATTCCGCCAAGCCCTTGTCCAACCTCGTCAATTCATGTGTTGTTGCTGCGGGGCTGGAGGGGGAGCCTTCCGAAAACCGCTACAAGCACATCCATGTGCGCTTCTCTCCGGCCATCCATGGCCTCCGACATTTTCGGAAGGCTCCCCCTCCAGCCCCTTGTCGTACATTGGGAGCTGGAGTCCGCGCTTCGTTACTTGTTCAGGAACAGCTCGCGACCGATCAGCATCCGTCGGATTTCAGACGTTCCAGCGCCGATTTCGTAGAGTTTCGCGTCCCGCAGCAGGCGGCCGGTCGGGTATTCGTTGATGTAGCCGTTGCCGCCCAGCAGCTGGATGGCGTCCAGGGCCAGTTTGGTGGCCATTTCGGCGGAGTAGAGGATGGCGCCGGCGGCGTCTTTGCGGGTGGTTTCGCCGCGGTCGGCGGACTGGGCCACCATGTAGACGTAGGATTTCGCGGTGTTCATCCAGGTGTACATGTCGGCGACTTTGCCCTGTACCAGTTCGAATTCACCGATGGCCTGGCCGAATTGTTTGCGCTCGCGGATGTAGGGGACGACCACGTCCATAGCAGCCTGCATGATGCCCAGCGGGCCGCCGGAGAGGACGAGGCGTTCGTAGTCGAGGCCGCTCATGAGGACTTTGGCACCGTTGCCCACGCCGCCGAGGACGTTTTCTTTGGGAACTTTGCAGTCCTGGAACACCAGTTCACAGGTGTTGGAGCCGCGCATGCCGAGTTTGTCGAGTTTCTGGTGGCGACTGAAGCCCGGGTAGTCGCGCTCCACGATAAAGGCGGTGACGCCTTTGGAACCGCCTTTCGGGTCGGTCTTGGCGTAGATAACGTAAGTGTGTGCGTCCGGGCCGTTGGTGATCCACATTTTGTTGCCGTTGAGGACGTAGTGGTCGCCTTCGTCGCGGGCGTGGAGTTTCATGGAGATTACGTCGGAGCCGGCGTTGGGCTCGGACATGGCCAGGGCGCCGATGTGTTCACCGGTAACCAGCTTGGGCAGGTATTTCTGCTTTTGTTCTTCGGTGCCGTTGCGGTGAATCTGGTTCACGCACAGGTTGGAGTGGGCACCGTAAGAGAGGCCAACGGAGGCCGAGGCGCGGCTGATTTCTTCCATGGCGATGACGTGGGCCACATAGCCCATGTCGGAGCCGCCGTACTCTTCGCTGACGGTAATGCCCAGCAGGCCCATGTCGCCCAGTTTGCGCCACAGGTCCATGGGGAATTCGTTGTTTTTGTCGATTTCCTCGGCCCGCGGGGCGATTTCGGTGGCGGCGAAGTTATTCACCTGTTCCCGGAGCATGTCCAGGGTCTCGCCGAGGCCGAAATTGAGCTCTGAGTACTGTGATTTCATCGTTTGCTACCTTTTTGTTTTTAACGTCGGGTATCCGTTGGCTGCCAGGTTCTATTTGCTGACAGCGGTTTCTTTGGTGTTCGTCGTCAGGCCCTGCTCTTCCTTTTTCTTCTGCAGTTCGGTCAGGGCCTCGCGGCACCGTGCTTCGGCGGTGTCCATTTCCATCTCTGCCATGGCAATGTCTTCTTTCTGCTGTTCCAGCTGTTCCCGTCTTGCGCTGAGGATTTCCAGCATCTTCAGCAGCTGCTTTTCATTGCCGGTCAGCGTTTCGTCCCAGAGGTCGAACAGTTCTTTCGTTTCGGCCAGGGAAAAGCCCATGCGCTTGCCCCGGAGAATCAGCTTCAAGCGAACGCGGTCCTTGGTGCTGAAGATCCGGGTTTGCCCGCGCCGGGTGGGCTTGAGCAGCCCCTGGTCTTCATAGAACCGGATGCTCCGGGTGGTTACATCGAACTCCTGGGAAAGCTCGCTGATGCTGAAAGTTCGTTTTTCGCTCATGACGGATTTCCTTTTTTCACCAAGGTTAGTTAAAGTTTACGTAAACGTAAAGTTTTTTTGTGGTCCGAATGAATACCCGCGGATCAGACTTCGATCATTGTTAATAAGGAGTACCCGATGGAATTCCAGAATGTGCCGGCAATTGTAACAGGCGGTGCCTCCGGTCTGGGTGAGGGCTCTGCCCGTGCTCTGGCGGCGGCTGGCTGCAAGGTTGCGATTCTTGATGTGAACAAGGAGCAGGGCGAAAAGGTTGCGGCTGAGCTCGGCGGTATCTTCCTGCATTGCGATGTGACTTCGGCCGACAGTGCTGAGGCTGCTGTCAGTGCTGCGCGAGAGGCTCACGGCCCCTGCGGTGTCGCCGTGAACTGCGCGGGTATTGCGCCGGCGGCCAAGATTCTGGGCCGGGAAGGTGTGATGCCGCTGGAAAGCTTTAGCAAGGTGGTCCAGGTTAATCTGATCGGCACCTTCAATATCCTGCGGCTGGCGGCTGCCGATATGGCGCAACGGGAACCGAACGGTGACGGCGAGCGCGGTGTCATCATCAATACCGCTTCGGTTGCTGCCTACGAAGGCCAGATTGGCCAGGCGGCTTACAGCGCATCCAAAGGCGGTGTGGTGTCCCTGACCCTGCAGGCGGCCCGCGAACTGGCCCGTGAAGGGATTCGGGTGAATACCATTGCTCCTGGCCTGTTTATGACACCAATGCTGGCGGGTATGCCCCAGGAAGTGCAGGACAGCCTTGCAGCCACGTTGCCGTTCCCGAAACGTCTCGGTAAACCGGAAGAGTTCGGGATGATGGTGGACCAGATGGTGCGCAACCCGATTCTGAATGGCGAAGTCATCCGGCTTGATTGTGCCCTGCGGATGGCGCCAAAGTGACATTGGAATAACCTGCCAAAAGCAGGTTTCTGTAATGGTGTTCGCCAAAAGCGAACCGGTAACCACAGGTGAGTGATATGACTAACCCTGTCGATCAGGAAGAACTGGCTCTTTTCCGGGAGTCTGTGATCAAGGCTCTGGAAACCGAAGTGGCCCCGCATTACGAGGCCTGGGAGAAAAGCGGCATTGTGCCACGGGAGCTTTGGAACACTCTGGGCGATGCAGGCATGCTGTGCGTCGATGTGCCGGAAAACTGCGGCGGCTGCGGCGCACCCTTCCAGTACTCGGTCGTGGTGGGTGAGGAGCTTGCCCGGCTGGGATTTGGTGCGCTTTCCACCAACGTGATGGTGCATTCCGACATTGTCGCGCCCTATCTCAGCCATATCGGCAATGAACAGCAGAAACAGCAGTGGCTGCCGAAGATGGTATCAGGTGAGGCGGTGGGCGCCATTGCCATGACCGAACCGGGCGCCGGCAGCGACTTGCAGGCCATGCGCACCAGCGCTGTAAAAGACGGCGACGACTACATCCTCAATGGCTCCAAGACCTTCATCACCAACGGCCAACACGCCGATATGGTGATCGTCGCCGCCAAAACCGATCCCAAAGCCGGAGCCAAAGGGATCAGCCTGTTTCTGGTCGATACGTCGTTGCCAGGATTCAGCAAAGGCCGGAACCTGGACAAGATTGGCCAGCACTCTGGCGATACCTCCGAGCTGTTTTTCTCCGACATGCGCGTACCTGCCTCGGCGTTGCTGGGCGAGGAAGGGCAGGGTTTCGTTTACCTGATGCGCGAACTGCCCCGTGAGCGACTGGTGATCGGAGCGCTGGGGGTGGCAGCGGCCCGGGGCTCGCTGGACATGACGATCCAGTATGCCCAGGAGCGTGAGCTGTTTGGCCAGAAGCTCAGCCAGTTGCAGAACACACGCTTCGAAATTGCCCGCATGGAAACGGATTACCGCATCAACAAAGCGTTTGTGGACCAGTGCATTCGGGAATACGAAGAGGGCAAATTGGATGCCCCCACGGCGTCCATGGCCAAGTACAGCGCTACCGAGATGCAGTGTCGTGTTGCTGATGGCTGTTTGCAGCTGTTTGGCGGCTACGGCTACACCACGGAGTACCCGATTTCCAGGAACTTTATTGATGCCCGGGTGCAGCGGATTTATGGCGGCACGTCGGAAGTAATGAAGGAAATCATTGCCCGGTCGGTACTCGGAAGATAGTACCTCCTGAATCCAGCGCTAATTCTTTTTGAAGGCGACTGAAATGTATGGGGTTCGAGCAGGGGGGTACCTTTCCGGGACCGTCAAAAGCCATGGATGGCTTTTGTCGAGCGTACAGGGATGTATTCACAGCGTGTCTCGGAAAGGTATCCCCCTGATCGAACCTGACTCCCAACATGGAGACCAGATTCAATGAACAACAATGACATCGTTATAGCAGGCTCCGCCCGAACCCCCATGGGCGGAATGATGGGCTCCCTGAGCTCGGTACGTTCCCCGGACCTGGGCGCCGTCGCCATAAAGGCCGCCATTGAGCGCTCTGGCCTTCAGCCGGCAGACATCCAGGAAGTGATCATGGGCTGCGTATTGCCCGGCGGTCTGGGCCAGGCACCAGCTCGCCAGGCCTCAAGGGCCTCTGGTATCCCGGACAGCTCAGGTTGTACCACCATCAACAAAATGTGCGGCTCCGGCATGCAGGCCGTCATCATGGCCCACGACCAGATCAAAGCTGGCACCAACAACATCATGATCGCCGGCGGCATGGAAAACATGAGCCAGGCACCGTACCTGTTGCCGAAAGCCCGTGCCGGCATGCGCATGGGCCATGGCCAGGTACTCGACAGCATGTTCCTGGACGGTCTGGAAGATGCCTACGAAGGTGGGCTGATGGGAGTATTCGCGCAGCGCACGGCTGACAAATTCGACATCACCCGCCAGGCCATGGATGAATTCGCCATCGGCTCCCTTCAGAAATCCCTGGCGGCCATCGAAAACGGCTGGTTCCGGGACGAAATCGTACCGGTAACCGTCCCGCGCCGGGGCGGTGACACCGAAGTGGATACCGATGAACAGCCGGGCAACGCCAAACCGGAGAAAATTCCACATCTCAAACCCGCGTTCGCCAAAGACGGTTCCGTCACCGCCGCCAACTCCAGCTCCATCAGTGATGGTGCTTCCGCGCTGGTACTGGCCGCTGCCGCCGAAGCCGATGCTCGGGGCCTGACCCCGCAGGCCCGCATAGTGGCCCACGCTACCAACGCACGCCTGCCGTCCGAATTCACCATCGCACCGATCGGCTCCATCGAGAAGGTGCTCAAGAAAGCGGGGTGGACGCTGGACGATGTCGATTTGTTCGAGATCAACGAAGCTTTCGCCGTGGTCACCCTGGCGGCGATCAATGAGCTGAAGCTTCCTGCGGAGAAGGTCAACGTGCACGGCGGCGCCTGCGCCCTCGGTCACCCGATTGGTTCCTCCGGCTCCCGGATTATCGTCACCCTGATCAATGCGTTGAAACAGCGTGGGCTTAAGCGTGGTGTAGCCTCGCTCTGCATCGGTGGTGGTGAAGCCACGGCTGTGGCTATTGAACTGATCTGATTTGGTTTACTGTTTCTCGTAGCCTTCCGGTTTTGGGGCGGGCTTGCGGGTGGCCGGGTTAAAGATCCCGTTCCTGGAATTGTCGCGGTTCGATTTTCAGCTTTTTCAGGCGTGAGGACAGGGTGGTCGGTTTGACGCCCAGCAGCGCAGCGGCGCCATCGTCGCCGAACACCCGGCCGCCACTGATTTTCAGGGCTCGTCTCAGGTTGTGTGTCTCAAGCTCCCTGAGTTCGTGCTCTGTCATCAGTTCACCGTCGAAATGCCTGGCCGGCGGCATGGGTTCCAGCGTGTGTCTCGCGACAGAATCCGGACCCTGCAGGTCCAGATCCAGCCGGCCATCGGCTGTGATCACCTGACGTTCAATAACGTTTTCCAACTCCCGAACATTGCCTGGCCACGGGTAAGCTTTGAGCGTTTCCACGTCCCGCTCCCGGAGTGCCAGCAGTGGCCGGTTGAATTTCTGGCACGCCCGGTTCAGAAACTCCTGGGCGAGAATGGGAATGTCCTCGATACGTCGGCGCAACGGCACCGACTCAATAGGGAACACATTCAGGCGAAAGTACAGATCCTCCCGGAAGTTCTTGTCCCGGACCTCGGTTTTCAGGTCGCGGTTGGTGGCGGCAATGACACGAACGTCCACGGCTCGGGTGTGGTTTTCCCCCACGCGTTCAAACTGTTGATCCTGCAAGACCCGCAGCAGCTTGCCCTGGAGCTCCAGTGGGATCTCGCCCACTTCATCCAGAAAAAGGGTGCCCCCATCGGCGAGCTCGAAGCGGCCAACCCGGTCGCTGACGGCTCCGGTAAAGGCGCCCTTTACATGGCCAAAGAACTCACTCTCAAAAAGATCCTTGGGAATCGCTGCGCAGTTTACCCGGATCAGGGGTCGATCCCGCCGGCTGCTTGACTGATGAATGGCCCGGGCAATGAGTTCCTTGCCGGTACCAGATTCCCCGGTGATCAACACGTTGGCATCGGTTGGGGCGACCATTCCGATTCTGCGAACGATGGCTTTGATAGCATCGCTCTGGCCTAAAATTTCGTGAAAGTGGTATTCCGCACTGAGTTCTTCCTGAAGATAGGCGTTTTCCATTTCAAGGCGGTGCTTCAGGGTTTCCACTTCCTCCAGTGCTTTTTGCAATTCCTTCTGAGTCTCAAGCCGGGCAGAGATATCGCGAAACACCACCACGGCACCAACCGGGTGGCCATTGTCTATAATGGGCGTACTGGTGTATTCCACCGGAAAGCCGGTGCCATCCTTGCGCCAGAACCAGTCCTCGCCAACCCGTTTTACACTGGCGTCCCGAAACGCGGCATAGATAGGGCATTCTTTCAGGGGGAAGATGCTGCCGTCTTCGTGGGAGTGGTGCACCACCCGGTGAATCACCCTTCCCATCAGCTCGTCAATGCGCCAGCCCAGCATGCGTTCCGCTGCCGGGTTGGCAAAGGTCGTCCGTCCCTCGGCATCCACCCCGTAAATGCCTTCGCCCACCGCGTGCAGGATCAACTGGTTTTCCCGCTCCATGTCCTTGAACAGTTCTTCTACCCGCCGCCATTCCAGCAGGCCACCCCGGTGGTAGTGGTTGGCGTCGTGTCGTTCCCGCAAGGTGCGCAGCTGGCGCCGGTCCCGAAGCAGTAGCAGGAGACTCTGGGATTCGGCTTCACCCACTCGCGAGGAAGAAATCTCCAGTTCCACGTTGCGCCCATCCCGATGCTGCAGGATGAAATCCCGGCTCCAGCCATGACTGCGAAACAGGGTTTCCTCGGTAAAGGCGATGAGCTGAGGCCGCTGGTCGGTGAACAGGTGGGTACAGGGAGTGCCAATCAGTGACTGTCTGTCGGTTCCGACCAGCCGCCCCATGGCACTGTTGGCAGCGATGACGAGATCGCGCCCGGCATCCACCAGCAGCGCCGCCTCCGGCAGGTGGTCAATCCAGCTGGTGGTACTGGTGGATGTTATCGCGGCTTTGATTGTCATCGGGTTGTCCTTTCTCTGGCCTGACAGAGACAGAACAAACCTTGTGCCAACTCTGAAATTTCGTAGTGGAGGCTACGAAATATCGTTAATTACGAAAGTTCGTAATTGGCAGGAAGCACCAAAGAAAAATAAAAGCAATATAAAACAAGGTGTTAAATATTTTTTTGGGGTTGGCACAAACCCTGCGATATCTCCTCCAGAACGTGTTGTCGGCCCGGGAGCAGATTCTCTCCGGGAGCCGAGCCACCACTTTACTGCACCGCAAGAGTGCATAAACGACCCGTACTTCAGGAGAGTGCCCCATGACGACAAAGAGCCTTGGTAATCCGTTTGATGGAGACAAATCGCTGATCCACGCCAAAACCTGTGGCTGCCCGGACTGCAAGCCCGGCCAGGACGCCCCGGCAATGTCGCTGGATCTCAAATCTTCCGTCAGCAGGCAGGACGCATCGGAGGCGCCACTGAATTCAGAAGAGATGATGGACCGAGCCATCGAGAGCGCCGTTGTCCGCTCCGTATTCGGCCACAACGAGCACAGCCGCCGCAGCTTCATGAAAATGATGGGGGCGGGCACCGCCGCTGCGCTGCTGGGCAGCGTGTTCCCGATGGAGAAGGCCAAGGCCGCAGTGAAGGAGTCGCTGGGCAAGCTCGAGAAAACCAAACTGAACGTCGGCTTTGTACCCATTACCTGCGCCACGCCGATCATCATGGCTCACCCCATGGGCTTCTATGAGCGCTACGGCCTGGACGTGACCGTAACCAAGACCGCGGGCTGGGCGGTGGCCCGGGACAAGTCCCTGGCCGGCGAATACGACGCGTCCCATATGCTCACCCCAATGCCCCTGGCCATGACCATGGGTGCCGGCTCCACACCGGAACCGTTCATCATGCCGGCCGTGGAGAACATCAACGGCCAGGCCATCGTGCTGCACGTGGACCACAAGGACAAGCGAGATCCCAGGCAGTGGAAGGGCTTCAAGTTCGGGGTGCCGTTCGAATACTCCATGCACAACTTCCTGCTGCGTTACTACCTGGCCGAGAACGGTATCGACCCGGACAAGGACGTGCAGATTCGAGTGGTTCCGCCACCCGAGATGGTGGCCAACCTGCGTGCCGGTAACCTCGATGGCTACCTGTCACCGGACCCGTTCAACCAGCGTGCCGTGTGGGAGAAGGTGGGCTTCATTCACATGCTTACCAAGGATATCTGGGAAGGCCACCCCTGCTGCGCCTTCGCCTGCAGCCAGCAGTTTGCGACTCAGAATCCGAATACCTATGGAGCCCTGCTGCGCGCCATCATTGATGCCACCCAATACTCCAACAACCCGGAGAACCGCAAGGAAATCTCCGAAGCCATCGCGCCCAAGAACTACCTGAACCAGCCGGTCCCGGTCATCCAGCAGGTGCTGACCGGGTACTACGCGGACGGCCTGGGCGAGGTGAAGAATGTGCCGGATCGGATCGATTTCGATCCGTTCCCCTGGCATTCCATGGGCGTGTGGATCCTCACCCAGATGAAGCGCTGGGGCTACATCGAGGGCGACGTGGATTACAAGGGCATCGCCGAGCAGGTCTACCTGGCCGGAGAAACCGGCAAGCTCATGGAGGAGATGGGCTACAGCGCGCCGGACAAGACCTACAAGACCCACACCATCATGGGCAAGACTTTTGATCCGGACAGCGCGGAAGAGTATGCCCGCAGCTTTGCCATCGGGAGGGTATAACCATGGCTTCCCTGAACATACGGGCGGCGTTGCTGTCGGTGTCGTTCCTGATTGTGGCCCTGGGGCTATGGGAAATGGCAACCCAGCCGCCGGAAGCCCAGACCGGAATGAGCGAATACGAAATGCTCATGGGTGGCGCCGACCAGGAATCCCGGGTACCGCCACCTTCAGCGGTGATCAAGCTGGCCTGGGCCGAGCTGTCGAATCCGTTCTACGACGCCGGCGCCAACGACAAGGGTATCGGCATCCAGCTGGCCTATTCGGTGTACCGGGTACTTACCGGCTACCTGGCGGCCATGGCCATCGCCTTGCCCCTGGGGTTCCTGATCGGTATGTCTCCGCTGATGTACAAGGCCCTGAACCCCTACATCCAGGTTTTGCGGCCGATTTCGCCGCTGGCCTGGATGCCCCTGGCCCTGTTCATCATCCAGGACTCGGACGCCTCGGCCATCTTCGTGATCTTCATCTGCTCGATCTGGCCGATGCTGCTTAACACCGCCTTTGGTGTGGCCAATGTCCGGCAGGATTGGGTGAACGTGGCTCGAACCCACGAACTGGGGCCGATCAAAACCGCGTTAACCGTGATTCTGCCGGCGGCCGCGCCCACCATCCTGACCGGCATGCGCATCTCCATCGGTATTGCCTGGCTGGTCATCGTGGCGGCGGAAATGCTCGTGGGCGGCACCGGCATTGGCTACTACGTGTGGAACGAATGGAACAACCTGGATCTGGCCAGTGTGATCTTCTCCATCCTGATGATCGGGGTGGTGGGCATGCTGCTCGACCTGGCCCTGGGCAAGGCCCAGAAACTGGTGGAGTACAAAGAATGAGCGGCCCGGCACCGGCCGACGATGCCGGCCTCAACCCTCCGAACGGAGACCTGTTATGAGTAAACCATTCCTGGAAGTAGATGGTCTGTCCAAAGTCTATCCGGATGGCCAGGGCGGTGAACTGACCGTCTTCGAGGATATCCGCTTTGCCCTGGAGAAAGGCGAGTTCGTCTGCATCATCGGCCACTCCGGCTGCGGCAAATCCACCATCCTGAACGTGCTGGCAGGCCTGGACGAAGCCAGTGCCGGCAACGTGGTGATGAACGGCAAGGAAGTAAAGGGCCCGGGCCTGGAGCGCGGGGTGGTGTTTCAGAACTACAGCCTGCTGCCCTGGAAAACCGCCCTGAACAACATCGTATTTGCGGTGAAAGCCCGTTGGCCCGGCTGGTCCAAGGAAAAGGTGAGGGAGCACAGCGAGCGCTACCTGAAAATGGTGGGCCTGGAGCACGCCATGAACCGCAAGCCCTCGCAGCTCTCAGGTGGCATGCGCCAACGGGTGAGCATCGCCCGGGCCTTCGCTACCCAGCCGGAACTCCTGCTGCTGGATGAACCCTTCGGCGCGCTGGATGCCCTTACGCGAGGAGTGATTCAGGATGAACTGGTGAAGATCTGGGAAGAAACCCGCCAGACCGTGTTCATGATCACCCACGATGTCGATGAAGCCATTCTCCTGTCCGACCGCATCTTTCTGATGTCCAACGGCCCCAATGCTCGCATCGCCGAGAGTGTGAAAGTGGACATCCCGCATCCGCGGGCGCGGGCCACCATTTTCCAGAACCCGGCATACCACAAGACCCGGGACTACCTGGTTGACTTCCTGGTCAACCGAAGCGGCTCGGCCCTGCCGGAACAAGATGGCAGCCCGAAAGTTGTCGAGCCTGCCAAAGGTACCGCTCAGCCGGAACCGGCGGCGGCCGAACCTGAAACCGAATCCGAAACTGCCGCTCGTGCGGTGAATGCCTGACGTTAAAAGTGAAGAGAGGAACCAACCATGATGAACAAAGAACTGATGACCGCAA
Organism: Marinobacter sp. MBR-105; assembly: GCF_053628895.1. Lineage (NCBI taxonomy): Bacteria > Pseudomonadati > Pseudomonadota > Gammaproteobacteria > Pseudomonadales > Marinobacteraceae > Marinobacter > Marinobacter sp. MBR-105. The sequence goes on from NZ_JBRJHG010000015.1 coordinate 28,024, forward strand.
AAATCCTTGAAGCCAAAGTTGTCAAGGGCATGACCTGGGAAGCGATTGCCGAGGCAGTGGGGCTGTCGCCGGTGTTCACCACCTCTGCGGCTCTCGGGATGAACAGCCTCACCGAGGATAAGGCTTTCGCCCTCTGCGAAACCCTCGGCCTCGACAAGCCGGTAGCCGAAGCTCTGCAGGTCTGCCCTAAAAAAGCGTGGGATGGCGCTGTTCCCCAAGATCCGCTGATCTATCGCCTGTATGAAGTGGTAGGCGTGTATGGCGATACCATGAAAGCGCTGATTCACGAGAAGTTCGGGGATGGCATCATGAGTGCCATTGACTTCACCATGGACATTGAGAAGGAAGAGAATCCGAAGGGCGACCGGGTGGTGGTTACCATGAACGGGAAGTTCCTGCCTTACAAGGCCTGGTAATCGTTGAGCTTTGAGTTTGTCCTTCTCGTAGCCTTCTGGCTGCGGGGCGGGCTTGCGGGGTGGCCGGTGGATTTTTCTTGGAAAAAGAACTCGCTTCGCTCAGACACCTTTTTCCGGCGAAAAACCCACCAACCACCCCGCGCCGACGGGCATTAGGGGTATAGCAGTGATGCAAGAGGGTGGGGGGGGTATATCTTTTCTGCACGTCGGTAGGGGGTATGGGGTATTTTTTCTGACAGGAAAAAGGTGTCTGAGCGAAGCGAGTTCTTTTTCCCGAAGAAAAAATACCCCATACCCCCGTACCTGCCCCTAGACGAGATGGCTGGGGACCCAAGCCCCACTAAGGCAGATCTGTTACCGCCCCAGTAGATGCAGAGCTCACCACACGGGCATATTTGGCCAGCACGCCCCGGGTAAATCTGGGTTCCGGCGGCGTCCAGGCTTTGCGCCGTTTTTCCATTTCCGCGTCAGAGATTTCCAGCACAATCGAGTTGCTCACGGCATCAATGGTGATGGTGTCGCCGTCTTCCACCAGCGCAATTGGCCCGCCCACGGCGGCCTCTGGTGTGATATGGCCAACCACAAAACCATGGCTGCCACCGGAGAAGCGGCCGTCTGTAATCAGAGCTACATCACTGCCAAGACCTTTGCCCATAATCGCCGAGGTGGGGCTGAGCATTTCCCGCATGCCAGGCCCGCCCTTCGGGCCTTCGTATCGGATCACCAGCACGTCGCCAGCGACCACGGTGCCATCCAGGATTCGCTCCTGGGCTTCCTCTTCAGAGTGAAACACTCGGGCTCGACCGGAAAAATGCGTGCCTTCCTTACCGGTGATTTTCGCTACCGAGCCTTCCGGAGCGAGGTTGCCATAGAGAATGCGTAGATGACTGTCGGCTTTGATCGGGTTGTCGAAGGCGTGGATGATCTGCTGGTCTTCGGGGTAGGGCGCCACAGTCTCGAGATTCTCTGCCAGGGTCTTACCGGTCACCGTGAGGCAGTCCCCATGCAGCAGCCCCCGGTCGAGCAGCATCTTCATTAGCGGTTGAATGCCACCAATGGCCACCAGCTCGGACATCATGTAGTGGCCGGAGGGGCGAAGGTCCGCCAGGACCGGTACCCGTTTGCCGATGCGTACGAAATCGTCCAGTGACAGCTCCACTCCCACGGTACTGGCCATACCCAGAAGGTGCAGCACGGCGTTGGTGGAACCGCCCAGCGAGATCACCACGGTGATGGCGTTCTCGAACGCTTCCCGGGTCATGATGTCGGAGGGCTTGATATCGGCCTCGAGCAGTTTCAGCACCGCGGCGCCTGCGGCTTCGCAATCCGCCAGTTTGCTGTCGGAAACGGCGTTCTGGGCGGAGCTGCCTGGCAGGCTCATGCCCATGGCCTCAATGGCGGAGGCCATGGTGTTGGCGGTGTACATGCCGCCACAGGAGCCTGGGCCGGGAATCGCGGTTTCCTCGATCTGTTTGACTTCGATCAGCTCCATGTTACCGCGGGCATGGGCGCCCACCGCCTCAAACACGGAGATGATGTCGGTATGGTTTTCGCCGGGCATGATGGTGCCGCCGTAAACGAAGACCGAGGGCCGGTTCAGCCGGGCCAGGCCCATCATGCAGCCGGGCATATTCTTGTCGCAGCCACCGATGGCGACCAGTCCGTCGAAGCCCTCACAACCGGCCACGGTCTCAATGGAATCGGCAATCACCTCGCGCGACACCAGAGAATATTTCATGCCCTCGGTGCCGTTGGCGATGCCATCAGAGATGGTGATGGTGTTGAAGATCAGGCTCTTGCCCCCGGCTCCGTCGGCACCCTTGGCGGCCTCCCGGGCCAGGCCGTCAATGTGCATGTTGCAGGGCGTGAGGTTGCTCCAGGTGGAGGCAATGCCAATCTGAGGTTTTCGGAAATCCTCGTCGGTAAAACCTACCGCCCGGAGCATGGCCCGGCTGGCGGATTTATTGATACCGTCTACCACCGGTGCCGAGTGTCGGCGTCGTTTATCGGTTGTCATGCGTTATCCCTCTCCGTCGTTTCAAGCCGATCGCGACCGTGCCATGGTATCGGAGACCAGTTCAACTCCGGCAACGGTATGCAGTTTCTCCAGCTGAGATTGAAGCATAGCAACTGGCCGGGAACCCTCCAGCGTGAGGGCAATGTCGAGGGTATCGCCAGTTGATTCCATGGCCATCCTGGAAATACGGAAGCCGCGCACCCGTACCACCCGGCACAGCCGCTCCAGAGCTGCCGCTTCCTGGTTCATGCGGCAATTCAGGGTATATCGTTGACTGGCGCTTTCATGATTCGGCTTCATGCTACCTGCTCCTTGCGGCTGTTCGTTTTACGGGGTTCGTCAATCATTTCCTTGTTGCTGGCGCCGGCTTTGACGATGGGCCAGACGTTCTCTTCGCGGCTGATGGCAACGTGCAGCAGCATCGGGCCGTTGTACGCCAGAATGGTCTCGATGCCGCGGCGGATCTGGTCGGTCCGCTCAATGTGCAGGGCCGGGATATCGAACGCCCGGGCCATGGCGACAAAGTCCGGATTGTCATCCAGATCGATCTGGCTTTCGCGGTTGTTGTAGAACAGTTCCTGTTGCTGACGAACCATGCCCAGGCACTGGTTGTCCAGAATGATCAGCTTCAACGGCAGGTTGTAGCGCCGTATGGTGGCCAGTTCCTGTGCGTTCATCATGAACGAGCCATCACCGGTCACGTTGATGACGGTGCGTGTTCGGTCCGAGAACTGGGCGCCGATGGCCGCCGGAAGCCCGAAGCCCATGGTGCCCAGACCTCCGCTGGTCAGGTGGTGGCGTGGATGGGCGAACTGGTAATACTGGGCAACCCACATCTGGTGCTGGCCAACATCGCAGGCGATGACGGTGTCGTCGCCGGTGATGCCGGAAAGCTGACGGATGAATGCGGGGCCGGTAATGGGTGCCAACGGTTCCTCGTTATCTGCGGCGCGAAAGCCTCCGGTGGTATGCCAGGTGCGACATTGTTTCTGCCAGGCGTCGATAGCCAGTGGCTCAGCCGCAATGGCATCGGTCAATGCCGCCAGAATGGCGTTCAGGTCACCACGCAGAGACAGGTCTGCCGGCCGCAGTTTGTTGATCTCGGCGGCATCGGCATCAATATGGATCATCCGGGCATTCGGCGCGAACCCGTCCAGCTTGCCGGTGGCTCGGTCATCCAGCCGGGCACCGATCACGAACAGGAGGTCGCACTCGTCAACCGCCTTGTTGGCCGCCCGGGAACCGTGCATGCCGAGCATGCCCAGATCATTCGGGTTGTTTCGGCCGGCGTTGCCAATGCCTTTGAGGGTAACGACGCCCGGCAGCCCCGAGACTTCGGCAAAGGTACGAAAACGGTCTTCGGCTCCGGCCAGAGACACACCGCCACCACTGTAGAGCAGAGGCCGCCTGGCTGATTTCAGCATGGCCAGGGCCGGGCCGATCTCCGGGCAATCCGCTGGCGGTGCCTCGGTGCAGGCCGGGGCTGGAGCCTCAATCTCGGACAACAGAATGTCTTTGGGAATATCAATCCATACCGGCCCGGGGCGGCCAGCCTGGGCCAGGTCGATGGCTTTCTCCAGAATGCCCGGCAGGTCTTCGGGGTCATCCACCAGGTAGCTGTGTTTGACGATGCCCAGGGTCATGCCAAGGATGTCGGTTTCCTGAAAGGCGTCGGTGCCAATCAATCCGGAGGGGACCTGCCCGGTGATCACCAGCAGGGGAATGGAATCCATGTAGGCGTTGGCAACGCCAGTGATCAGGTTGGTGGCGCCGGGGCCGGAGGTGGCAATACAAACCCCCAGTTGGCCACTGGCCCGGGCGTAACCGTCTGCCGCCAGGGCGCAGGCCTGCTCGTGGCGGCACAGCACATGCTCCATTCCCACGTCATCCACCAGCGCGTCATACAGGGGCATGATGCAGCCACCCGGATACCCGAAAACCGTGCTGATGTTATGGCGGTGGAACGCTGCAAGAATGTGCTGTGAGCCGTTCATGGTCGTTTTTCCCTTTTTCTTTGCCGCAAAAAAGAAACCCCCGGGACCTTGCGGTGCCGGGGGTTTCTGGTATCGTTGTCAGGTTGTCGCTATCTCACCCGCTTGTCCACGCAAAAGCCCCCGGACGGTACCACGACCACCAGGACTAGCTTCACAAGGACCATAACTGCGTTGAGATTCATGAAATCGACAATCTGCTCTGAATTGAGTTGAACAATGTGTGTAGAATCTAACCCACGTTTTCAGGCGGATGCAAGGGCTTATTTCCGGAAATTCAACCGGTGCCGGCTTTTTCGCTTTCTCAAACCAAATCTGTTCACGGCGAGTGGTGCATGACAAGAGCAAAATGGAGCTCCCTGGGATTATCCCTTCTGGTCATCGTCTTATTGGTTATCTGGATGGCAACGGGTGAGGTAAAAGTTGCCAGTGATGAGGCGCCGGAGGAGCCGGCCTCCGAACAGGTAGCCATAACTCGGGTAGAGGTAACACCGGTCAGCGCCCGGACTTATCAGCCAGCCCTGAAACTTCAGGGCCAGCTGAAGCCCTGGCAGTCGGTTCAGGTCAGTGCCCGGGTGGATGGCACCGTTGAGCAACTGAAGGTTCAACTGGGGCAACAGGTGAAAGCGGGTACGGTGCTTGCGACCTTGTCGACGGATGGTCGGGATACGGTGGTACAGCGCTGGCAGGCCAGTATTCGCAAGTTGGAAGCGGATCTGGCCGCCGCCCGGAAGCTGCGTTCCAGCAATCTGGCCGCCGAAACTGAAATACTGCGCCTTCAGAGTGAACTCGCCGCGGCTCGAGCAGAACTCGCCGCGGCTGAACTGGCGCTGAATCACCTCAAGCCCATCGCACCGTTTGATGCCACTGTGAATCGTCGCGAAGTGGACGAAGGCAGTCTGGTGCAGGTGGGAACGCCCCTGTTTGAGCTGGTACAGATAGACCGCCTGAAAGCCACCGGACAGATCCCGCAACAATCGGCGGCGCTGGTTCAACCGGGGCAGGCCGTCGATATACAACTGCTGGACGGCTCCCGGCTGGCCGGCGTTGTCAGTTTTGTGGCCAGCGCTGCCAATTCGGACACCCGAAGTTTTGCGGTGGAAGTGGTGGTGGAGAATCCTGAATTGAAGCGGGCTGCGGGCGGCTCTGCCAGCCTGAGTATTCAACTGCCGGAACAACAGGCCACCTTCATATCGCCGGCTTATCTGGGGCTGGATGACGATGGCCGGCCCGGCGTGAAGTATGTCGATGCCGATAATCGAGTGGTGTTTGAGACCGTGCGGCTGCTGAGCGTCTCGACCGACGGTGCCTGGGTTGCCGGCTTGCCGCCGGAGATCCGCCTGATTACCCGGGGCGCCGGATTTGTCTCGCCGGGTGAGCAGGTGCGCCCTGTTGATACCTCAGACCAGCGGGGCTGACCGTCATGCGAGCTTTGATTGCCGCGGCCATGGACCGAAGCCGCACCACGCTGTTGTTGTTCCTGTTCCTGCTGTTGGGCGGTATGGCGGCCTACCAGGTGATTCCCAAGGAATCCAATCCGGACGTCACCATCCCGATGATCTATGTCTCGATGACGCTTGAAGGCATCAGCCCGGAAGACGCTGAGCGCCTGCTGGTCCGGCCCATGGAGCAGGAGCTGCGCTCGCTGGAAGGCATCAAGGAAATGCGGGGTACCGCCTCAGAAGGCCATGCCTCGGTGATGCTTGAATTCGACGCCGGTTTCGATCCGGACAAGGCCCTGCAGGATGTCCGGGAGAAGGTGGATACCGCCCGCAGCAAGCTACCCCAGGAAGCCGACGAACCCCGGGTCAATGAAATCAACGTGTCGCTGTTCCCGGTGTTGTCGGTAGGCCTGTCCGGTCCGCTGTCGGAACGCGAGCTGATTACCATTGCGCGCCGACTTCAGGATGCCATCGAAGCCATTCCCGAAGTGCTGGAGGTGGAAATTGGCGGCGACCGGGAGGATCTGCTGGAGATCGTGGTGGATCCCCAGGTGCTGGAAAGCTACGGCATCGATTTTGATCAGTTGGCCTCCCTGGTTACCCGGAACAACCAGCTGGTGGCTGCCGGCTCACTGGACACGGGTAATGGTCGGATGGCGCTGAAAGTGCCGGGAGTAATCGAAACCATCGAAGATGTGATGTCGATGCCTGTTAAGGTAGACGGCGACACTGTGGTTACCTTCGGTGATGTGGCCATGCTGCAGCGCACCTTCAAAGACCCGACCGGCTTCGCCCGCATCAACGGGGAGCCAGCCTTGGTACTGGAAGTTTCCAAGCGCTCGGGCGCCAACATTATTGAAACCATTGAGCAGATTCGCACCCTGATTGATGAGGCCCGGCCCCGGTTGCCGGAGACCCTCGATATCCGCTTCATCATGGACCAGTCCGAGGAAGTGCGCGATATCCTCTCGGATCTGCTCAACAACGTGCTGACTGCCATTGTGCTGGTAATCATCGTGGTGATCGCGGCCATGGGCCCACGATCAGCTGTGCTGGTGGGGCTCACCATCCCCGGGGCGTTTCTGACCGGCATCCTGGTGATCTGGAGCATGGGCCTGACGCTCAATATCGTCGTGCTGTTCAGCCTGATCCTCGTGGCGGGCATGCTGGTGGATGGCGCCATTGTGGTGTCTGAGCTGGCAGACCGGAATCTGTCGGACGGGCAGCCGGTCAAAGCCGCCTGGGTGGAAGCAGCCTCGCGCATGGCCTGGCCGGTTATTGCCTCCACGGCGACGACGCTTGCGGTCTTCGTGCCGCTGCTGTTCTGGCCCGGAGTGGTGGGCGAATTCATGAAATACCTGCCGATGACCGTGTTGATCTGCCTGATTGCTTCGCTGGCCATGGCGCTGGTTTTCCTCCCGGTTTTGGGTGGCGTGAGCGGTGGTCGCCGGCACCACGAGGATGCCAGTGAAGGGCGTTTCATGCGGGGCTACCGACAGGTGCTGGCCGCTCTTCTGCAGCGCCCGGGCCTGACCTTGCTCGGCACCCTGATGGTGATTGTTGTGATCTACGCCGCCTATGGGCGCTTTAACCATGGTGTCGAGTTTTTCCCGAGTGTCGAGCCCGAGTCGGCCCAGGTTCAGGTGCGGGCTCGTGGCGATCTTTCGGTGTGGGAACGGGATGCCATTGTGCGTGAAGTGGAGTCTCAGCTGCAGAATATGCCGGAGGTAAAGGCCCTGTATGCGCGCTCCATGGTGACCGCCAGCTCCCAGATGGCTCCGGATGTGATCGGCGTTCTGCAGTTCCAGTTCACGGACTGGTACACCCGCCGCACTGCCACGGATATTCTGGAAGACTTTCGGGAACGTACGGCAGATATCGCCGGTATTGAACTGGAGTTCCGCAAGCAGGAGGGTGGCCCGGCTGAAGGCAAGCCCATCGAGCTGCAGGTCAGCAGTATGGACAGCACACAGCTGGATGGCTATGTCGACAGCATTGAGAACCGCATGCGCGAACTCGGTGGTTTTGTCGATATTGAAGACGACCGGAGCCTGCCCGGGATCGAGTGGCGCCTGAATGTGGATCGTGAGGCGGCCGCTCGATTCGGTACCGATGTGTTGAGCATCGGCAGTGCGGTTCGGCTGGTAACCAATGGCCTGGTGCTGGCCACCTACCGGCCGGAAGATGTTCGCGATGAGGTGGACATTGCGGTGCGGGTGCCCAACAACTGGCGGGAGCTGGATCACCTGGAGCGCCAGACACTGAACACCCCTCGCGGTCAGGTGCCGCTGTCGGAATTCGTGGACCTGGAGCCAGGCGACAAGACCGGCTCAATCGTGCGGGTTGATGGCCAGCGCACGATCACCATCAAATCGGATATTGCGCCGGGCAGGCGAATGGACGAGCTGCTGCGGACCCTGCAGGCTGAGATGCCTGAGCCACCGGAAGGGGTGAGCGTGCGCTTTGCCGGCGAAAACGAGGATCAGCAGCAGGCCGCCAACTTCCTGACCTCCGCTTTTCTGGTTGCGGTTGGCCTGATGTTGCTGATTCTGGTGACCCAGTTCAATTCTCTTTACCAGACCCTTCTGATCCTGTCGGCGATTGTATTGTCCACCGCCGGAGTGCTGCTGGGCTTGCTGTTTTCCGGTCAGTCTTTCGGCGTGGTGATGGTGGGCATGGGCATTATTGCGCTGGCGGGTATTGTGGTGAACAACAACATCATCCTGATCGATACCTTCAACCAGATGAAGCGGGAGGGCAAAGCCGCCTACGAGGCCGCCCTGGAGACCGGATGTCTGCGTTTCCGGCCGGTGTTGCTGACGGCCATCACCACAATCCTTGGGCTTACCCCCATGGTGTTGGGGGTAAATGTGAATCTGTTGGAGCCATCATTGGGGCTAGGTGCGCCATCCACTCAGTGGTGGACGCAGCTGTCCAGCGCCATTGCAGGCGGCCTGGCCTTTGCGACGCTGCTCACTCTATTACTGACGCCGGCTTTGCTGGTTCTGGGAGAACGCACCGGCCAGCGGGTCAGGGGGCTGGTCCGGCGCATTTCACAGCGTGATCAGTAGCGGATTCGCCCAGCCAACTCCTGGGCCTTCCGGGCCATAGCCTCGAGCTCCGGAACCGTGCGCAGGTTCTGCTCTGCGGCATCGTGCATGGCTTCGGATATTTCGGCCACTTCTGTGACATTTCGGTTGATGTCTTCGCTGACACTGGTCTGCTCTTCAGCGGCGGTGGCCACCTGCGTTGTGGCGTCGTTTACCTTGATCATCCTCTGGGTAATGTCTGCCAGTGTGGTTCGTACTGCATCCACGGATTCGCTGCTCTCTTTGGCGACCACCTCAGAGGCCTGCATGTACTCTGTGGCGTCCCGGGAGCCATTCTGAATGGAGGCAATGATCTCATCTATTTCCACGGTGGCGTCCTGAGTTTTGGCTGCCAGGTTGCGAACCTCATCGGCAACGACCGCAAAACCCCTCCCGGCTTCTCCAGCTCTGGCAGCCTCTATTGCGGCGTTGAGCGCCAGTAGATTGGTCTGGTCGGCAATTTCCCGGATTACCCGCATGACGTCGCCGACCTGTTGGCCGCTTTTGGCCAGTTCAGCAACGGTGGCCGCGGAACTGCGGATCTGATCGGTCAATCGATTCATGCTGGCAACCGCCTGGTTGATCTGTTCGTCGGCGTGTCGCGTCTGGTTAGCGGTTTCGTCCACCTGGCTGGCAACAGAACTTGCGTGCTGTGCGACGTCCTGAGCGGTGGCTGACATCTCGTTCATCGCCGTAGCTATCTGGTCAATGCGTTGGTGCGCTTTGTCAGACTGAGAGGACACTGCGTCGGCGTTGGACCGAATCATCGCTCCGGTGTCGGCCAGCTGAGACGCGTTGTGTTGCATCATTTCGCCGGTTTCCCGCAGGAACCGGTGCAGGGTTCGGGCGGTGTCCGCCAGTCGACCCAGCTCGTCCGGGCGTTTCAGGGTTACCGGGTCTGTCAGGTCGCCCTCACCAATTCTGCTCAGTTTGGCAATCAGCTCCTGGGTCGGACGTACCACGGATGTCACCAGAACACCAAGACAGGCCAGCGTGCCCATCACGATGGCAGCGAGCAGCAAGCCACCCATCAGCCAGGTGGTTTCCGTTGCGCTGTCCCGCAATTCGCCGGAGTGGGAGACGGCCACGTCACGAATTTTGTTGGCCGCCTGCTCAATCAGTTGCGCGGGTTCACGATCAATTCCGGTCACCGCTTCATCGCCCTCGGTATGATCGTACCCCGAGGCCACGAAATCCTGGTATCCCGTCCGGTACGCTTCGCCCATCCGTTGATGGGCGGCCCTGAACCGGTCCATCAGCGCGCGGGCTTCCTGATCAGCGATTCTTGGGATCAATTGGTCCAGCTGTTGTTGGATACGGGACTCGGTCTTCTGGAACCGTTGCCAGTATTTATCGCGCTGGGCATCGTCGGCGCCGCGAATCAGGACGTTCTTCCATTCCTGAACCTGTGTCTTGAAATCGCTGAGAATGTCTTGCGCTTGCAGGGCCAGGACAATCTCATCACTGATCAGGTGCTCGTATTCATCCTGGCTGGAGAGTGATCGGTTGAAGTAAATGCCTGCAACAATCGCAATCAGAAGGTTGGAGACCACGATGATGGTAAGGATCCGGTTAAGGATGCTTTTGTTGTACCAGCGCATGGGCGGGGTCCTGTAAGATGCTAGGGATAATGGAGTATCGTGGCGGCCTCTGGCGGGCTGCCTGACTGGTTTATCGGCCGACATTTTATATTATGAACCCGCTCACAGAAATTTATCGTGATTCCCAGCTTCTGGTGGTTCACAAACCGGCCGGGTTGCTTATGCATCGCAGCCCGATTGACCGCCATGAGACGGAATTCGCGTTGCAGTACGCCCGTTCTATGAACGGCGGAGCGCATGTCTATCCGGTGCATCGGCTGGACCGGCCGACCTCTGGCATCGTTTTGTTCGCCAGGGATCAGGCAACGGCGAGGGTACTGGGGCTTGCAATGATGGCGGGCGAATTCAAGAAGACCTACCTTGCGTTGGTTCGAGGCTGGACGCCGGAACAGGGCGTGATCGATCATCCACTCCGGGAAGAGCCCGAAGACCGCCGATTGAAGGGAGAAGAACAGCCCGTCCGGCCGGCCCTGACTCGCTACCGTTGCATCGCCACCACGGAGTTGCCGGTCTCTATTGAGCGTTACCCCACCAGTCGTTACAGCCTGGTGGAGCTGAAGCCCGAAACCGGCCGGAAACATCAGCTCCGGCGGCACATGAAGCATATTAGTCATCCGATTATCGGGGATGCCAATCACGGGCGTGGCCGGCACAACCGGTATTTTGCTGAACGGTTCGGCTATGGGCGGTTGATGTTAGCGGCCACTGAGCTGGAACTTTCACACCCGGCCACCGGGGAAGTCCTGCGGTTCTCTGCCCCTCCCGAGGAGAGCTTCCGAACTGTGCTGGAAATATTTGAACAGGATACGGTGACGGGTTAAGGGCCGACGCCAGCCAGATCGGACAACTTGTGTAGCTTTTTATGTCAATTTGCGACAAATAGTACTTTCAGCAGACGTTGTCGCTACCTTGGTGCATACTCAGTCGTAAGCTTATAACAAATAACAAGTGCGTTTGACGCCCGAGAGTGCTATGCCACGGCTTTTTGTCTTCCTGACGCTGTTCTTTTATTTGGTGCTCCCTTCCATTGCCCATGCAGATGCCGGAGAGTGGGGGCCCTTTTCAAAACGCCTTGAGCTTTCACGGTTCGTCGATTACTGGAAGGAAACAGGGGCGCCATCGGTTGCTGACATACGGAACCTTCCGGACCAGGCCTGGACCCGAAACGGCAGTGACAGTGTCAGTCTGGGGTATGGCGAGGACATCTACTGGTTTCGGGTAAAGCTCACCAACACGCTTAAATCGGAAGCCAGTAATTTTCTGGAGATCGGTTATCCCGTCCTGGACCATATTGAGATCTACCGTGAGGTCAGGGGGAAGCTCCTCGAACCGCTGATCCTTGGGGATAAGCGTCCTTTCTACGATCGGCCGATCCACCACCGCAATTTCATTGTCCCGCTGGTGATGCCCGCGGAATCGTCCACAACGGTTTATCTTCGGGTGGACACCACCAGCTCTATGCAGGTGCCCATGACGCTCTGGGAGCAGGATGCCTTCTACGCGGCCGAACAGGCCCGTAGCCTGTTTGAGGGAATCTACTACGGCATCGTCCTGGTGATGATGCTTTACAACCTTTTCGTCTTCATGGCCGTGGGAGAGCGCAGTTTTCTCTACTACGTTGGCTATATTGCGGCGATGCCACTTTTCCTGGCGTCACTGCACGGTGTGGCGTTCCAGTACCTCTGGCCTGAGGCGACCTGGTGGAACGACCAATCCATTATTGTGTTCCTGAATCTGGTGGTGCTGTTCGGGGGAGCCTTCAGTATTCGCTTCATCAGTGTGACAAGAAAAAACCACCCGTGGCTGAACCGGTGGACGATGGCGATGATCATGACGGCCGGTCTGCTTGCCCTGGCGGGCCTTCTGATTCCCTACAGGCTGATGATTCTTCCGACCATTCTGGTTGCCTTTGTGGGATGCTCCACCATGCTTATGCTGAGTGTGGTGCGCTGGCTGAAGCGTGACCCAGCTGCCCGGTATTACACGGTGGCCTGGGTGTTTATGCTGTTCGGGGGCATCGTATTGGCGCTGAGCAAATTTACCATGCTGCCAAGGAACCTGCTGACTGAGAATGCCACTCAGGTTGGCTCGGCCCTTGGTGTGATTCTGTTATCACTTGCGCTGGCTGACAGGCTGAACCGGGAGAAGAAGAAGTCGTTTGCGGCCCAGCAGAAGTTATTGCGTGAGGAACGCAAAGCTCGACTGGCCCAGGAAAAATCGTTGCGTGTTCAGCAAGAGGCTAATGCTCTGTTGGAGGAGAGGGTGCAGGAGCGGACCCGTGACCTGGAATCCCTGAACGAACAACTACTGGAACTGAGTGCGACGGATCCCCTTACCGGACTCAAAAACCGGGGGCACTTTGACAAAAAGTTTCAGGCTGACGTGGTCCATGCCTATCGGTTTGAGGAGACGCTGTCGCTGCTGGTGGTAGATATTGATCACTTCAAGAGCTTTAACGATACCTACGGCCATCTGGTGGGCGATGACTGCCTGAAAATGGTCGCCGACTGCATCAAACGGCACGTCACCCGGCCGCAGGATCTGGCCGCCCGGTATGGCGGCGAGGAGTTTGTCGTCCTGTTGCCGGACACCCCGGAAGCCGGAGCTGTTCGGGTCGCCGAGAGAATCCGCGAGGAGATTCAGAAAACAGCTTTCCGGGTCTCGGATCAGGTACTTCATCTCACCGTCAGTATTGGTGTTTGCAGCTGCGCGCCCGCCCGGGCGGACGCCACCAAAGCGTTGTTTGCCTGCGCCGATGACGCGCTTTACCAGGCCAAGGCGGAGGGTCGTAACCGGGTAATTTCAAATACCCAGGCCGGGCGGGACCACGCAGTCTGTCAGGCCTGATTTGACCGGGCTGCCTGGTTAAGGGTTGGCCAGGGGTGGTTGGCTTCCAGCGCGTAGGCAATCTCGAGCAGCGTGCGCTCATCGCCATGCCGACCCATAAACTGCACCGAAATAGGCAGGTGCTGACTGCTTTCCCCCATAGGTAAGGCGATAGCCGGAGCACCAGTGGCGTTGGCCAGCGGCGTAAAACTCACATAGCGGGTCAGACGTTCGAACAGGGTATCGAAAGGTACGCCGGGGCTTAGATGGCCGAGCGGCGGTGTGGTATGTCCCAGGACGGGGGTCAGCACCGCGTCATAATCATTCATGTGCCTCTGATAGTCGTGCCAGGAGCGTTTCAGCCGCCAGATGACAGCGGGCAGGCGCCAGAACTGGCGGCGGAACATTTTGTCCAGGCCATTGGTCAGACCGTCCACTCGGGATTTGTCGAAATCCGGGTGATAGAGCTTCTTACCGCGGGCTTTTACACCGAACGCGAGCATCCCCCAGTAAAGCGCAAAGTCATCCGGAAATGAGCTGGCGACCGGCACATCCATGGGCTCGATAATGTGCCCCAGCTTTTCCAGGTAGCGGGCCGTCTGCTCCACCGTTTGCCGGGTTTCCGGGTCGGTGGGGTGGCCGTTGATGGAGTCCAGCACCAGGCCAATGCGCAACTGTCGGCCAGAGGGGCCCTGCACATGCCCGATGGCGGGTAGTTTCCGGTTCCTGAACCAGGACTCGGCGTACGCCAGGAAGCCGGCGGTATCGCGCACTGAACGCGTGACGACACCATCACTGATGATGTTGACGGGCAAATCCCGGGCGGCATCATTGTCCACTACGCGCCCCCTCGTCGGCTTCAGGCCCACCAATCCGCAACAGGCCGCCGGTATCCGGATAGAGCCGCCACCGTCATTGGCGTGGGCAATGGGCACCACGCCGGCTGCCACCAGGGCGGCAGCGCCGCCGGAGGAAGCGCCACAGGAATAGTCCAGGCTCCATGGGTTGCGTGTCGGGTCTCCCTGGGCGGGCTCAGTTGAGGCGTTAAAACCGAATTCCGGCAGTGTGGACTTGCCCAGGCAAATAAAGCCCTGGGCCAGCATCTGTTCGGCAAAAGGGCTGGTTCTTTTCGCCACCCGGGGCGTGACAGCCTGTGAGCCGTGCCCGGTGGGCAAACCCTCAACGTCCGTGTTGTCCTTGATATAGGTAGGCACACCGGCAAAGGGGCCAGTCTGGGCGCCCGGTCGCTGGCTCTGTGTCAGCGCTGGCTGATAACGTTCGGCCACCACACCATTGATCACCGGCGCCGCCAGCTGTGCCCGCTCAATCGCCGCCGCCGTCACTTCCTGCGCCGAAACCTCGCCTGAACGAATCCGTTCAGCAAGTGCGGTAGCGTCGTTGTCGGCCATCGCGTCGTTGCGGAAACAATGGAAGCGGGTACTGGGTGGCTGATTCATGGCGGCTCCTGAAAGCAAAAACAGAGGCTTACTAACATAACCCAGGCTTAAACGTGACGATATGTCATTTCAGGTATGGCGTCACAAAATGGGTGCAAAATATGGCAGCAAAGGATTGATCGGTGTCTCTTTCAATGCAGCCTCAAGCACAGTAAGCTGTTTGCCAACCTACTGAACCAGAATGAATAATGGATCTGATCGAGCCTGCTGTCCGGGTTTTTCTCGGCGTTTTTTTCCTGATGATTGGTCTGCAGTTTGCGGCCCGTACGCTCGGCCTGTATTCACGATTAGGCTTCTCTCACATCAACTATGGCAGGGCCGGTACGGCTACCTGGTGGCATCGCCACACCTTTAACCTGTTCCGGGCTGCGATTCTGCTGGTTTGCCTGGCCAGGATCTGGGTTGATCTGGACGCCTGGCTGGGCGTTTTCCCCCTGCTGTACCACTGGCCGGTGGTACTGGCCGGGGCTGTGCTTCTGCTGGTTTCCTACACAGCCGTGAATTATCTGCAGGCCTACATGCATGAGGACTGGCGTTCCGGCATTGATGACCAGCATGGCAGTGGGCACCTTCTGACCGATGGACCATTTGGTCGCAGCCGGAACCCGCTGTTTCTGGCGGTGATGACGGGGCAGTTGGGGTTCTTTCTGGCGTTGCCCAGCGTGTTTTCGCTGGTGTGCCTGGTGACTGGCGTGCTGGTGATCATGCGCCAGGCCAGGGAGGAAGAGAAAGCCCTGGCCAGGCGTTTTGATGAACAGTACGAGGCCTATTGCAAACGGGTGCCCCGCTGGTTCTGACTGTCGGGTTCAGGACGCTTTGTTCCGCGCTTCCTTGATCACGTCGTAAGCGTGGCTGATTTCACGGGTTCGTTCTTCCGCCATTTCCCGCATACTTTCGGGCAAGCCGCGTCCGGCGAGTTTGTCCGGGTGGTTTTCACTCATCAGCTTGCGGTAAGCGCGCTTGATCTCGGCGTCTGAGGCCTCTGGCGAGACGCCAAGAACCTTGTAGGCATCATCGATCTGCTGGCTGCTGGAATAATTGCGGGTACCGCCCGCCTGGCCGGCATGGGCACCACGCAGCATAGCTTCAAGCTGGTCGACCTGACTTTCCGGCAGCCCCAGCCCACGGGCGATACGAACCAGCATTTCGTGCTCGGCCGGATGTACCTGCCCGTCTGCGGCAACCGCAGACACCTGTACCTGCAGAAACATCTGCAACAGCACCGGCTGGCGGCCGGAAGCCTGCATGAAGCGCTGGAGTTCGGCGTCCAGGTCGAAGTCCGATGCTTTACCCCGGTTGAACGCTTCCTTGGCCATGGCTTTCTGGGATTCGTTCAGGCGAAAGCGAACGAACATGGCCTCTGCCATCTGGATTTCATCCCGTGAGACCACACCATCGGCCTTGCACAGGGCGCCCATCACCGCGAACACGGATTCAATGAAACCGGCCTGCAGCCCCTGAAGCTTGCCCAGCAGTCGGCTTTTCATGCGCTGGAACAGGAACGCACCAATGGCTGCGCCAACCAGAAAGCCGGGGAATCGACCAAAGGCATAACCGATCAGACCGCCAAAAATGATTGCGAACAGCATTCTCTATCCTTCGTTGAGTAAACAGTCCTGAGAATATACGTGTTTTTGGTCAGGGCTTCATGAACAGGCTTTCATCCACGGTATCAATCTGCTCGGCCTTCAGGTGCTGGGCACCGTAGCGCCGATAGGTTCCGGAGCGTACGAAGAGCAGGAATACCTCCCGGTCTATATGGCCCTGTCTGGTCATGTTATCCATGATGTTCAGCGCTTCAGACAGTGTCTTGCCCTGCTTGTAAGGGCGATCCACGGCGGTCAGCGCCTCGAAGATGTCAGCCACGGCCATGATTTTCTCGGGAATGCTCATGTCCTCACCGCTCAGGCCGAAGGGGTAGCCCTTGCCGTCCACACGCTCGTGGTGGGTGCCGGCCAGCCGGGGCACACGGGCCAGACGGTCTGGCAGGGGCAGGGCATCCAGCATGCAGATGGTCTGCACGATGTGTTCGTTGATACGGAAGCGCTCTTCTTCCGTCAGGGTGCCGTACTGGATGGTCAGATTGTGGAGTTCTCCCCGGTTGTAGGCATACTCAGGCAGCTTCATGTCAAAGCCCCAGAGATTGCGCGGGTCGTCCCGCTGGACCGGAGGCACCCGGTCGCCCCAGGTGCGAATATGCCAGGGTTTGTCTGCCAGCAGTGGCTCTGTGGCGGGCAGTGCCGCTTCCGGAGAATCCGCCAGGGCTTGCTGCTCATCCCCGGAGAGGCCCAGCCGGTCACTGAAATGGCGTTGCCAGGTCTGGGCTCCGATCTGGCGAATACGCGCTACATCCTCGTCCGACATGGACTCACTGCCCACATTGGCGTTTGCCAGGAAGCCAAAGTCAGCCTGCAGTTTTGCCTGGGCCTCATCTCTGTAACGGGCAGCCTGGGTCGGGTCTTCTCCATTCAGGCAGGCTTGAAGGTAACGGACCTCGGCATCCCGGTGCAGGATTTCAAAGCGGGCCCGGATTTCGTGGATGCGGTTGTAGATGGTTTCCAGCTTTACGGCTTTGTCGACCACATATTCCGGGCTGGTGATCTTGCCGCAGTCGTGCAACCAGGCCGCCAGGTGAAATTCGTAACGTTCGTCTTCGTTCATGCGGAAATGGGCAAAAGGCCCTTCCGATGCCTGCTCTGCCACCTCCGTGATCATCTGGGCGAGCTTGGGCACCCGCTCGCAATGGCCGCCGGTGTAGGGCGACTTGGCATCAATGGCGCTGGCCACCAGGCGGATAAACCCATCGAGCAGGGCCTGCTGGCTTTCGATCAGTTCACGGGTTTCGATGGCAACTGCGGCGGAGCCGGCAATTTCATCCACGAAAACAATCAGGTCATCACTGAGGTGGGTGTGGTCGCCCACTTCCATCTCGATGATCAATGCACCAATGAGTTTCTTGCGTCGATTACGCAGGATGGCAAACACCGGGTGGCCGGATATGTGGTTTCTGAGCTGTCGAATGATCTCGTTATCGTCTGCCGCCTGGTTGATGGCTGGCAGGCTGGCGGGCAGTTCAAGTCCGCGGTTAACAGCCAGGTCGAGCTTATGTTCATGGCTGCTGTACAGGTAAATCGCGCCCCGTTCCTGGCTGACGATGGCGATGATCTGATCAAGAATGTCGCGTAACAACTGGTTCAGATCCTGGCCCCGGTTGAGCACCGTGGCGATGTTCTGGAAGCTTCGGATGGTGCGGGCCATGTCATCCAGGGCAATGCTGAGTTCCGAGGCTTCCCGGATATGGGACTCCGAGCGGATTGGCGTGTCAAAGCGGAAGCGGGAGAGGCTGCTGACCCGGTCGGTCAGGCGTTCAAGGGGTTTGCCCACCTGGCGCCCCATAAACCAGCCAAGTATCAACAGCAGAAGCGCTATGGCGCCGGCGATCGCGGTCTGGCGGGCAAGGGCAGCCCAGACATCGGCCAGCAGTTCATCCGAGGGAATGGCGACAACTACGGAGAGTGCTTCATCGGGCAGGGTTCCAAGTTGCTCGGCCATGCCATACCAGTCACGGCCCTGCTGATGAAAGCGGCGGATTTCCCGGTTGGTGCCCGGCTCAAGCACCTGGCGGATCACGGTATCGGGTTCGGTGTTACCGTCGGCGTCTGCAAGCAGTTCCCCGGAGGCGCTGACAATGGCCAGCCGGCTGCCTGGGGTCTGTTTCAGCTCCGCCAGTTGCGAGCCCAGGTCGGTCACGGTGACATCAACACCCAGCACGGTACCCGGGATACTGGCGGCCCTCTGAGACAGGGTCAGCCCGGTTTCCTGGGTGGTGAAAAACACATAAGGCGCTGATAGCTGGAGCGAATCTCCGGCCCTGGCTGCCTGATACCAAGGGCGCTGGCGGGGACCATAGTCGTAATCCGGCAGCGAGCGGCGTTCGAGCAGTTCCAGGTCGCTGTTATAGAATTGCCAGATGCCCTTGCGCAGGTTGCCCTGGTATTCCAGGCTTTGCAGCAGATAGCGACTGGTTGCGGGGGCGTCCGGAAACTGGAGTGAGCCCGAACTGCGAATCTTACGGAACAGGAAAAAATCGCCATTGTCATAGCCTGCGTATACCGCACTGACAATATCGCTGCTGGTGAGCACATCGGCAATCACCGGCAGGCGTTGCCGTCGTAGCTCAAGGGTGGAACTCCGGGTGAGTGGGTCGTGCCGCAACAAGGCCAGCGCCGTAGCCGGCGGTTGGGTAATGGCATTGATACGATCGTCCACGCTGAGAGCCAGCTGTCGGGCAGTGGCGGCGGCAGCGGTGACCTTGGCCTGTTCCATGCCCCGATAACTCTGGGCCACCAGTGTGATGGCCAGTATCAGCATTCCCAAGGTGATGGCAGAGGCTATCAGGAATGCCAGTGATACCCGGGCGGACTGTTTGTTGTGTGGCGGTTTTGTCTGTCTCACAGCGTCGGGATCCAACGACGGATGAAGGGTTCTCTAAGTGTAGACGCTCTGCGGGCGTTATTCTGATTTCAGAAGATAAACGGGTGGCTTATGACGCCAGATCTGTTTTCCGGGTTGAACGATCAACCGACAATGGAAGCCTTTGACGAGGGCGTGGTTGTGCTACGGCGCCATGCCGTGAAGCACCAGCAAGCCTTGATGCGAGATATAGAACAGGTGGCGCGACAGGCGCCGTTTCGCCACATGAAAACGCCGGGTGGCCATCAGATGTCGGCCGCCATGACCTGTTGCGGCCCCCTGGGATGGGTGACTGACGAGACAGGGTATCGCTACCAGCCTCAGGATCCCTTATCCGGGCTTCCGTGGCCGGCCATGCCCGAAAGCTTTGTCTCATTGGCCTGCAAGTCAGCCCGGGAAGCGGGATTTCCCGGCTTTGACCCGGATGCCTGCCTGATTAATCGCTATCAGCCTGGGGCCAAAATGGGACTGCATCAGGATAAGGACGAAAAAGACTTTGCCTGGCCCATTGTGTCGGTGTCTCTGGGCCTGCCCATTGTGTTTCAGTTTGGTGGACTCAAGCGCAGCGACCGCCCCGCGCGTATTCTGCTGGAACATGGTGATGTGGTGGTCTGGGGCGGCCCGGCCCGTTTGCGTTACCACGGCGTCCTGACTCTGAAAGCCGGTGAACACCCGGTGACCGGCTCGGCCCGCTACAATCTGACCTTCCGTAAGGCTGGCTGATACCTTATTGCAGCCAGGCCACCAACAGGCCTGCGGCCAGAGATAACACCATCGGGCCAGCCACCAGCAGACCGGTTTGTCGGTTGCCGATACTCCAGGCGATGCCCGATTTCACCAGATTATTCACCGCTGCCGCGATGACAATCCCCAGCACGGCTGCATCCATGCCCAGGCCATCGTTGGACATCCGGGTAAGAGACAGGGTGATGGCATCGACATCCGCCACGCCAGAGGTGGCGGCCAGGGCGTAAATGCCGACATCGCCAAAGGCATTCTTGAGGAATTCCCCCAGTAACAGAATGGCGGTCAGCAAGAAACCGAACACCAGTGCGGAAGAGAGATCCAGCGGGTTCTGGTTCATGGTGGGCTGGCTCACCTGCAGTTGCCGGGCGTTGCGGCGCCAAATGATCAGCGCGGGCACGTAGAGGAGGGCGGTCATCATGGCGACCGGCCAGATCAGGCTGGGTAGCAGTGCCTTGTTGATGACCAGGCAATAAACCAGAATCCGGGGGAACATGGTGCCGCAGGCAATCAGGATGCCGGCAGCAAACTGCGGGCTGAAGTCGGGATTCTTCGCCGATTGCCGGGCGAAGTGCAGGCTCAGGGCGGTAGATGAACTCAATCCGGCAAACAGACTGGTGAACAGAATGCCTTTGCGGGCTCCGGCCACCCGGATGGCAAAGTAACCGACAAATGAGATGGAGGCGATCATCACCACCATCCACCAGATTTCCCGGGGGTTGAGCACGCCACCCGGGCCCATAGCCTCGTTTGGTAGCAGAGGCAGCATCACCACCGAGATCAAGAGCAGTTTAAGGGCCGCGTCCAGTTCGCTGGCCTGAAGTTTGTGTACCCAGCCGTGGATTTCTTCCTTGTTGTCCAGAATGATGGCGGTGACCACCGCAGCAGCGGTGGCGATCACCGGATCCACCGCCACGGCAACGGCGCCAAAACAGAAGGTCAACAACATGCCGACCATGCCGGTAATGCTGAAATTGCGGATGTGTTCCAGGCGCTCGCTGTAGGCCACCAGCCCCATGGCCACTACACTGAGTAGCAATACCGGAAAGGCCCAGGGGGTAATCTGCTCCGACAATACGGCGGCAATACCGCCCAACAGCCCGACCAGTGAGAAGGTGCGGATACCGGCAATGCGTTCCCCGGATTTCTGCTCCCGGGCATCCCAGCCCCGCTCCAGGCCAATGATGGCTCCGAGCAGCAAGGCCACGGCCAGATTGATGGTGGTCTGGTTGGCGTTTAGGAACTGGCTTGCTACATCATCCATGTACTTGTCACCAAAAAGATTATTTAAACGCATTCTAGGCAATTAGCGGTCGTGGGGGCACCCCTGGGGTTTTGGATTCCGAGCCACGCCTTACTTTAAACACCGCATTCTGGTAAGCTTCGCGCCCCTGATTTCAAAGTAACCTGATTTTAATCAAAGCGTAGCTCGCCAAAACCGTGACGATCCTTCCGCCCTAGCGTTTCATCTTTCCTTCACTGGTTTCCGCCAGTATTCCGAGCAGACTTTCCTGTGTTTGCCTGGCCGCCCGTGGGCGCGCGAGACGACAGACTCTTTTCTGAACAGACTGGAATTACCCGACTATGGTCAATGCACTCAAGCAAAACTGGTTTTCGAACATTCGTGGCGATTTGCTCGCCGGTATCGTGGTGGCCCTGGCGTTGATCCCGGAGGCGATTGCCTTCTCGATCATTGCCGGTGTCGATCCAAAAGTAGGCCTGTATGCCTCCTTCTGTATTGCCGTGATTATTGCCTTTGTGGGTGGTCGTCCGGGAATGATCTCGGCGGCCACCGGCGCCATGGCGCTGCTGATGGTGACGCTGGTTAAAGAGCATGGCTTGCAATACCTGCTGGCCGCCACACTGCTGACTGGTGTGATCCAGATTGCCGCCGGCTATCTGAAACTGGGTGGTCTGATGCGGTTTGTGTCCCGATCGGTGGTGACCGGTTTTGTGAACGCTCTGGCCATCCTGATTTTTATGGCCCAGTTGCCGGAGCTCACCAACGTGACCTGGCACGTCTACGCCATGACCGCCGCTGGCCTGGCCATTATCTACCTGTTTCCGTTGATACCCACCGTGGGCAAACTGATTCCCTCGCCCCTGGTCTGCATTGTCGGCTTGACCATTGTGGCCATGGTCATGGGCCTGGATATTCGCACCGTGGGTGACATGGGAGAACTGCCGGATACCCTGCCAATTTTCCTGTGGCCAGAGGTGCCACTGACCCTTGAAACCCTGATGATCATCCTGCCGTACTCCATTGCCCTGGCTGTTGTGGGCCTGCTGGAATCCCTGATGACGGCGACGATTGTCGATGATCTGACGGACACCACCAGCGACCGTAACCGCGAGTGCAAGGGCCAGGGCATTGCCAATATCGGGTCCGGCTTGCTGGGCGGCATGGCCGGCTGCGCGATGATCGGCCAGTCCATCATCAACGTGAAATCCGGTGGTCGCACACGTTTGTCCACGCTCACGGCCGGTGTCTTCCTGCTGATTCTGGTGCTGGTGCTCGACAAGTGGCTGGTGCAGATTCCGATGGCTGCGCTGGTGGCGGTGATGATTATGGTCTCCATCGGTACGTTTAGCTGGGATTCCATTCGTAATCTCAGGGAGCACCCATTGTCCACCAATATCGTGATGCTGGTGACCGTCATTGTGGTGGTCGCCACCCATAACCTGGCTTTCGGCGTGCTGGCCGGTGTCCTGCTGGCGGCTCTGTTTTTCGCCAACAAGGTTGGCCACTACATGCTGGTGACCTCCGAGCTTGACGAGCAAACGGACACTCGTCGCTATACCGTGGTGGGCCAGGTGTTCTTCAGTTCCTCGGAAAAATTCCTGGAATCCTTTGACTTCAAGGAAGCGGTGGACAATGTTGTGATAGACCTCAGCCGCGCGCACTTCTGGGACATTACCGCCGTTGGCGCGCTGGACAAGGCGGTGATCAAGTTCCGCCGAGAGGGTGCGGATGTAGAAGTGATTGGCCTGAATGAGGCCAGTGCCACCATCGTTGACCGCTTCGGAGTGCACGACAAGCCCGACGCCGTTGACCAGCTGATGGGGCACTGATATGACTCAGACCAAAGAAAACTCTGATATTCGCAGCAATAATAACAACCAGAATCACGAGCAAGGCGAGGCAGCTATGACGGCAGACAAGTTGAGAATTGTGGCGTGTATTGACGGCTCCAGGGCCGCCCCTGCAGTGTGCGATTTTGCCGCCTGGGCCAGCCGACATATGGAAACGCCGTTGATGCTGCTGCACGTTCTGGATGAAGAGCGTTATCCGGCTGAGCCGGATCTGGCTGGCAGTATCGGCCTGGGTAGCCGCGAGCATTTGCTGGATGAGCTGGCGGAGCTGGACCGTAAGCGTTCCAAGCTTGCCCTGGAGCATGGCCACCACATGCTGGACGAAGCAGAGGCCAGGGTAAAAGCCGCGGGTATTGGCGAGACGGTCAAGCGCCAGCGCCATGACAACCTGGCCGAGGCTCTGACCGCGCTGGAAAAAGAAACCCGGCTGTTTGTGATGGGGTTGCACGGTGAAAGCAGTTCCGATCGGGATGCGCACATCGGTAGCCAGCTTGAGACCGTGATCCGTAGTGTGCATCGGCCGATTCTGCTGGTGCCGGATGAATACAGCGAGCCGAAAAGCGCCATGGTCGCCTTTGATGGCAGTGCGACGGCCTTCAAGGGCATTGAGATGATTGCGGCCAGCCCGGTGTTACGGGGTATGCCCCTGCACCTGGTGATGGTTGGGGCGGACACGGCTGATCGTTGGGAGCAGCTGAAGAAGGCGGAAAAAATGCTGGAAGGCCTAGGCGTGGAGATCACGCTGGCTATCCGGGCCGGCGATGTGGAGCCCACGCTGCATGCCTATCAGGAAGAGCACGGCATCGATATTCTGGTGATGGGGGCTTACGGCCACTCGCGAATCCGGCAGTTTCTGGTGGGCAGTACGACAACCACCATGCTGAAAACCGCGCACAAGCCGCTGGTTATTCTCAGATAAGGAGCAACCATTGCTCTCACAGGCAGCCGGGGAGGGAAACCGATGATCAGAGGGTTATTGACCCTGATATCCCTGGTTGTCCTTGCTGGCTGTGCAGGAGGAATCAAGCCCATGGAACACGGGCCGGCAATACCGGTCGTCTCGGAGCCAGACGTTTTTCTGCAGGCGCAGAGCGAAGAGCGGGTCGGCGCCGGGCTGCCGGCGGTAAAACTGCTGAACACCGGCCAGGATGCCTTCCTGGCCAGGGCCGCACTGATCGAGACCGCCAGCCAGCGCATCGACGCCCAGTATTACATCTGGAACGACGATGACAGCGGCCGCTACCTGGCCAGCAGGTTGGTTGCGGCCGCGGATCGCGGCGTGGTGATTCGCCTGCTGCTGGATGACATAAACGTCGCTGGCAAGGAATCCCTGTTCGCCCTCCTGGATGCCCATGCCAATATCCGCGTGCGTATTTTCAACCCATCCCGGTCCCGGGATGGCTTTGGTCGCTGGCTCTCGTTTATCACCGACTTTGATCGCATCAATCGGCGTATGCACAACAAGACCTTTGTGGTGGATGGTCTTGTGGGTATTGCCGGGGGCAGGAACATCGGGGATGAGTATTTCGATCAGCATCCGACACTGAATTTCCGGGATCGCGATGTTCTGGTGTTGGGGCCACTGGCGGGGGACATGACTGCCAATTTCGAGGCCTACTGGGACAGTCCCTGGACCCTGCCGCTGGCAGAGCTTTATTCGAAGCCTCAACAGCCGCAATCGAAACTCAGCGCCCTGATCGAGTCCGCCGCATCCAGGCATTACCAGGTCGAGCCGCCTGGAGACCGGGAAACGGCAAGGGGCTATCTGGAGACCTTGTTTGCCAACACCGTGTCCGCACCCGCCGAACTGGTGTTCGATCCGCCTCCCGAAGACCCGGATGCACCGGCAGAGGCTCCCCAGAGAACCGCACAAGCCCTGTATGATCTGGTAGAGGATGCTCGCTCCGAGATTTTGATTGAATCGGCGTATCTGATCCTCACCGACAACCAGCTGAAAGCGGTTGACGGAATTGGCAACGGTCGCCTGGAAGTCGCTGCACTGACCAACTCCCTGGCGACGAATGATCTGGTGACCAATCATTCGGGTTATGCCCGCTGGCGCCGGGCGATGCTGCAACAAGGTATTGAACTGCACGAATTGCGACCGGATGCCCCTGCCTGCCAACGTTGGGTGGCCGCCAGTGCGGCTTGTGACGGCGGTGAGGTAAGCCTTCACTCCAAAGCGGTGGTGTTTGACCGGGAAACGCTGTTTATCGGATCTTTCAACGTGAATCTGCGTTCCATTTATCTCAATGGCGAGACGGTGCTGGTGATCAAAAGCCCGGAGCTCGCGGGTGCGGTGGCGGACGATATCCGTTACGCCATGGAGCCGCGGAATAGCTGGAAGGTTGAACTGAACGGCCAGCAGGAGCTGGTCTGGCGGTCAGAGGGGCAGGAGGTGCAGCACGAACCGGAGGTGGGTTTCTGGCGTCGGGCCATGTCGCGGATGCTGTCTTGGCTGCCTATCGAGAAGTACCTGTAGCGGGGCTCAGGCCTCGTTGCCGGCAGCCACACCGGACGCCCAGGCCCACTGGAAATTGTGACCACCCAGGTGCCCGGTCACGTCCACCACTTCGCCAATAAAAAACAGATTCGGCCGGTCCAGAACCGCCATGGTTTTGGAGGAGAGCTGGCGCGTATCGACCCCGCCCAGGGTCACTTCCGCGGTTCGGTAGCCTTCGGTGCCGGCCGGTTTCACCGTCCAGTTGCCCAGAGTGTCGGCAATCTGCTCGATCTCCTGATTGCTGCAGCCCTGCAGTGGGCCCTGCCAGCCCTGAAGTTCATTAAATGCCTGGGCAAAGCGTTTGGGCAGATGCTGGTTGAGATACTGCGCCAGAGTGGATTGCGGCTTTTGCTTTCGAAGTGCCAGCAGGTCCTCCTGAATTGGCTGGCCGGGTAACAGGTTGATGTGCACCTCATCCCCCGGCCGCCAGTAGCTGGACACCTGTAACATGGCCGGGCCACTCAGCCCTCGGTGCGTCACCAGCATGGGCTCACGGAAGTGCTGGTTATGGCAGTGGGCATCGACCGGGCAACTGACCCCCGAGAGTGGGGCCAGTTGTTGTTTCAGCTCCGGTTGTAGGGTAAAGGGCACCAGCCCGGCCCGGGTCGACAGGATGTTCAACCCGAATTTTCTGGCAAGCTCATAGCCGAATCCGGTCGCGCCCATGGTGGGAATGGACAGGCCGCCGCAGGCAACCACCAGAGATTCGCAGCTCAGCACGCCGCTGCCAGTCACAACCTGATAGCCACCGCTCACCTCTCGCACATTCTGAATCTGGGTCTTCAGCCGGATCTCCGCGCCTGCCCATTCACATTCGGTCAGCAGAACATTGAGGACGTCTTTGGCGCTGTTCCGGCAGAACAACTGACCGGGCGCTTTCTCCTCGTACTCGACGCCGTGGCGATCCACGAGTTCTAGGAAATCCTGGGGCGTGTACCGCTTCAACGCCGAGATACAGTAATGGGGATTATCCGAGAGGAAATTGGCGGGTGTGCTGTTCAGATTGGTGAAATTGCAGCGCCCGCCGCCGGACATCAGAATCTTCTTGCCCGGTTTGTTGGCATGGTCCAGCACCAGCACACGCCGACCACGGTAGCCGGCGGTTGCTGCACACATCAGCCCTGCTGCGCCGGCGCCGATGATAATTACGTCATACGCTGAGGATGAACCTGCCATGAGACTGCCCGCCGTTGGTGAGAAACGCCGGGCAGTATACCAGCCTCATGGCAGCTGAACGGAACCCTCCATGTAGAAGGCTGCCTGGCCAGAGATGGCCACCCGCTCGCCCCGGAGCTCGCAGCGCAGTTCGCCGCCGCGGGCAGAAACCTGGCGGGCCCTGAGTCCGGTTTTACCGAGCTTCTCAGCCCAGTAAGGCACCAACACACTGTGGATGGAGCCGGTCACAGGGTCTTCGTCGATACCGGCACCGGGAGCAAAATAGCGGCTGACAAAATCGCAGTCCGTTCCCGGGGCGGTCACAATCAGGCCCTGGTTGCCCAGTTCGGCCAGCTTGCGGTTATCGGGGCTGGCGCTTCGCACCTCGTCTTCGGAACCCAGCACCACCATGTAATTGGTGTCGTTGGGCACGTAGAAAGACTCGGCCGGCGCCCCGGGCAAGGCCTCCAGAATCAGCGCCGGTGTTGGCCTGTGCTCGAAGGGCAGGTTCGGGAAATCCAGCTCCAGCCAGCCTTCTGCCCGGCGGGTAACGGCCAACGGGCCACTTTTGGAGTGAAAATGCACGGTGTCTGCCGACCAGTTCAGGCGGTTGAACACCACCCATGCCGAAGCCAGCGTGGCATGGCCACACAGCGGTACTTCCACCGTGGGGGTGAACCAGCGAATATGAAAATCCGCCGGGTCGGACTCTGACAGCGGCACCAGAAATGCGGTCTCGGACAAGTTGTTCTCGAGCGCTATTGCCTGCATCCGGTCGTCTGGCAGCCATTGATCCAGCGGCATAACGGCCGCCGGATTACCGCCGAACAGGGTATTGGTAAAGGCATCGACCTGATAAATCGGTGTGGTGTTCATAGGCTCTCCCTGTTGGGGGTGGTCAGATAATGTCTGGCCCGCGAACGGGCAAAGCGCTGCAATTCCTGCTCACTGTAGCAGTGGACTTCCGGCAGCGGGCGGTTGCCGGTGAGAATCCAGTGGTTGTGGCCGGCCGGGACTACCCGGATGCCCTCCCGGGCCAGGCCTTGTATGGTTTTGAGGTGAAGACCGCTGCCCGTGGTAGCGTCAGCACCGGCAAGGCTGAACAGATCCTTCTGACTGGCTCTGGATCTTTCCGGTTGCTGATCAAAACGCTCATGGGTTTTCTGTACCTGTGCCATGGTGAAACTCCTTCTTCAGTGGATGGCTCTATTGTTCGCTTATCCGTGTTGCCATAACAGATTCAGTTAACCAGGCATTGAATCGGTACAGATGGCCTATAATCTGAACTGTGCTGGCCGAAAAGTAGCCAATCTGTACTGCCTGAATTGGCGCCGGATCTGCTGCAATAGATTTTGACTGGCCCACTGCAATCAGGGAGAAGACCATGGGTGTGCTTTATAACCAGGTAGCAGATCAGCTGCAGGGGCTGATCCGGGATGGCGTTTACCGGGAGGGAGAGCGGTTGCCCGGGGTTCGGGTGCTCAGTCGCCAGTTCGGAGTCAGCATTTCCACGGTGCTTCAGGCCCACCAGACGCTGGAAGCCCGTGGCTATCTGCAGGCCAGGGAGCGCAGCGGCTATTTCGTAAGGCTGCCTGCCAGAGACGTGCCGGAGCCCAGGATGTCAGAACAACGCAGCCAGCCGCTGCCGGTGTCTGCCCGGGAAATGACGCTGGATCTGTGCGCGGACGAGCAGAAGCGCATGGTGCCGTTGGCAACCGCCATACCACACCCGGATTACCTGCCGTTGCGGCAGATCCAGCAGAGCACCCTGTGGGCTGCCAGGCGGGGCCTGGAAACCCTGGATTATGCCTTCCCCGGCAAGGAATCCTTCCGCCGGCAGATTGCCCAGCGCATGGCCACCCTCGGCGTGCCGATCTCGCCAGACGATGTGCTCGCCACCAACGGTGCCCAGGAAGCCATCATTCTGGCCCTGCGGGCTGTGACCCAGCCCGGTGACATTGTGGCGGTGGAATCGCCTTCCTTTCCGGGAATCCTGCAGGCGCTGGAGGTGGTGGGGCTCCGGGTAATTGAGATTCCAACCCATCCGTCTGATGGCATCAGTCTGGAGGGCCTGCAGCTGGCCCTGGAACAGTGGCCGCTGAAAGCCTGTGTGGTGGTGCCGAATCACAGTAATCCCATGGGTGCCCGGATGACGGACGAGCGCAAGCAGCAGCTGGTGGCCATGATGGCGGCTGCCAATGTGCCGTTGATTGAAGACGATATCTATGGCGACCTTTACCACACCGGTGAACGACCGCGGCCTGCCAAGGCCTTTGATCGCGCAGACAACGTGATCTACTGTAGCTCCTTTTCCAAAACCATTTCACCGGGCCTGAGACTGGGCTGGATGATTCCCGGCCGGCACATGGCCAGTGCCCGCCAGCACAAATATTTTGTGAATCTGGCAACCTCGTCCATACCACAGCTGGCGGTGGCGCATTTTCTGGAGCAGGGCGGTTACGACCGATATTTGCGCGGTGCCCGGCAACACTTCCGGGAGGCAACCGAGCGGCTGCGATCGTCCGTGGCCCGGTCGTTCCCGGAGGGTACGGCGGTCAGCCGACCCCAGGGTGGGTTTGTGCTCTGGGTGCAGCTGCCGGATGGCGTATCGGGTACCGAAGTGTATCGGCGAGCCCGGGCCGAAAACATCAACGTGGCGCCGGGGCTGATGTTCTCAACCACCAACAAGTTCGAGAACTGCCTGAGGCTGAACGGCGGCAATCCCTGGACGGATCGGCTGGAGACCGCGGTGATACGACTTGGCTCCCTGGCCCACGAAGTCCAGCGTCAGTCCGGCTGAGCGGGCTGCCTGAGTTCGAGCGGGTTCAACAGACCCGCGGCAATGGCCAGGCCGGTCACGTCTGGCAGGCGCTCTGCACCAAGGCGCTTCATTACCCGGGCCCGGTACAGGTCGATGGTCTTGACGCTGACATCCAGTTGCTCGGCAATTTCCTTGCTGGTGTAACCCTGGGCCAGGGGCAGGAATACATCCTTCTCCCGGCGGGTCATACTGGCAATCAATGCTTCGGTACCGGCAGCAGGCGTTGCGTTTGGTGCGGGATCGTCGGCGTCCTGAAGGGCCTGTTGCACACTGTCCAGCAACAATTGTTCGTTGAATGGTTTTTCGATGAAGTCAAAAGCCCCGGACTTGAAGGCCCGTACCACAATGGGCACGTCGGCGTGGCCGGAAACAAAGATGATCGGCACGTCCAGGCCTCGTTTCTGCAACTCTTCCTGTACGTTCAATCCTCCCAGCCCCGGCATACGGATATCCAGAACCACGCAGCCAGGCCGCTGGTCCTCCACCGCATCCAGAAACTGGCGGCCATCGCTGTAGGCTTTCACTTTCAGTCCCACTGACTCCAGTAGCCACTGGGTGGATTCAAGCATGCCGGCGTCGTCGTCGACCACGTAGACCGTGTTGTGCGTGTCTGGCATCAGGGTTTTTCTCCTGGCGGATGTGCGAAATCTGCGGTGCGATTTGGGGCGAGCCGGTGATGGTTGGGCGGGAACCGGCAGATCAATGACAGCCCGCCGGTTTCGGCGGGTATGGCGTCGAGAAAGCCGCCAAAACCTTCGATAATGGAACGGCTCATGGAAAGCCCGAGCCCCAGGCCTTTGGGTTTGCTGGTGAAAAACGGCTGGAACATCTGGCGTATGCCTTCGTCATCCAGGCCCGTACCCTCGTCGGTGACCTGGATCAGGGTTTCGCGCTGATCGTTGATGCAGGTGGTCACCACGATATGGGACAGCCGGCCGGTTTCGCCGCGGGCTTCGACATTGGCTTCTATGCCGTTACGAATCAGGTTGATCAACACCTGCTCCAGCAGAACCGGGTCTGCGGTAATCACGGGAGAATCGGCGGCCAGATACTCCTGCAACCGTACCCCGTTTTTTTCCGCTTCCCACTGGCACAGCTTTACCACGTCGCTGATGACGGCGTTGAGCGAGACCGGTGCCATGCGCTTCTGGCCCTTGCGCAGGAAAGCTCGCAGCCGTTTGATGACCTCCGAGGCCCGGTTGGCGTGATGCACGATCTTCTGCAGACCGTCGTCCACTTTCAGGAGACGGTCCGGATGCTTGTCGGCTTCCTTGAGAAAACGCTGACTGGCGCTGGCGAAATTGACGATTGAGGCCAGCGGCTGGTTCATCTCATGGGCAATGCTCGAGGCGAGCTCGCCCAGGGTGGCCAGGCGAGCGGTGTGGGCCAGTTCGTCTGCCAGACGGCGGTTCTGCTCTTCCGATTCTACCCGGGCCGTAATATCGCGGGAGACGCTGATCACTTCGACTACGGCACCGGTGTACGTCTCGCGAATGGCCCGGCTGGCAATCTCGAACCAGCGGCGGCTGCCATCCCGGTGATGGAGTTCAAGGGTGAGAGTGGCGTAGCCGTCTTCCCGCAGCCGGTGGCGGGTCTGTGCCAGCTCCTCGGCCAGATTCTCCCCCTGGAAGACGTCTTCCAGGGCCTTGCCGCGCAGCTCTTCGGGCCAGTATCCCAGTAGCCGCCAGGAGGCAGGCGTGGCGTCGATAAAACGGCCATCCGGGGCATGGCGAGAGATCAGGTCGGTGGTGTTTTCGGTGATCAGGCGGTAAAGCCGGTTGGAGCGCACCGCCCGCTCCTGATCCAGAATGTCGTTGGTGGCATCGCGCCCGCGCACCAGAACCTGCGTGCCCTCCTGCAAGGGAATAAAGCTCCACAGGACGATTCGGTCACTGAACCGTGACTCCACCTCTTCAATGGCCCGGCCCTGGCTGATGGCCGCCTGCACCAGCGCCGGAGTGTTTACCGGCAACAAAGTATCCGGTGAAGGTGCTTTACTGATAGTGAGCAACTCACGGGTGGCCCGGTTACAGTCGGATACCGTTGCGTCGGCCGCCAGAATCAGCGTGGGTTGCGGGTCGCTGTCCAGCAGGAGACTGATTTGTCGAGGATTGTTGGGATTTGTCATATATTATAGAAGTATTCCCATAATACCATGGTAGAGTTTCTAGTAATTTTGCTGTGGTCTACCATTTTCGGCAATGCTGAGTATAGCTGCTTTAGCGATTCTTCTGAATACGCCATAAGAACAACATTCGAGTTAGAGGACCACGCCAATGACGTCGATTTTTGACCAGGGCCTAGAGCCCCGGGACGCGAACTACGCTGTTCAATCCCCCATAGATTTTATCGAGCGCACGGCCAGTGTGTATCCGGATTACCCGGCCATCATTCACGGTGCTATTCGCCGCACCTGGGCTGAAACCTACGACCGTTGTCTGCGCCTGGCATCTGCCCTGAAGGGCCGTGGAATCGGCCGGGGCGATACCGTTGCCGTGATGCTGCCGAACATTCCGGCCATGGTGGAGTGCCATTTTGGCATCCCTATGATCGGTGCCGTGCTCAATACCCTGAACGTTCGCCTGGATGCCGAAGCCATCGCCTTCATGCTGGAGCATGGCGAGGCCAAGGTGGTCATTGCCGACCGTGAGTTCGGTCAGGTGATCAAGGATGCGGTGCGCCATCTGGAGCATAAGCCGCTGGTGATTGACGTGGACGACCCGGAGTATGGTGAGGGCGTTCAGGTCAGCGATCTGGATTACGAGGCCTTCCTGCAGGAAGGTGACCCACAGTTCCAGTGGAGCTTCCCGGATAATGAGTGGGATGCTATTTCCCTGAACTACACCTCCGGCACCACCGGTAACCCCAAGGGTGTTGTGTATCACCACCGCGGTGCCTATATCAACGCGCTGGGCAACCAGACGGTGTGGTCCATGGACATGCACCCGGTCTACCTGTGGACCCTGCCGATGTTCCACTGCAATGGCTGGTGTTTCCCCTGGACCATCACCGCCATGGCCGGCACCCACGTGTGCCTGCGCCGGGTAGACCCGGAGAAAATCCTGCAGTTAATTCGTGATCATCAGGTTACCCACATGTGTGGTGCTCCGATTGTTCTGAACGCCCTGTTGAATGCTTCACCGGAAGCCAAGGCGGGCATCGACCACGAAGTGAAATCCATGACCGCCGGCGCGGCGCCCCCCGCCCAGGTGATTGGTTCCATTGAAGAGATGGGCATCAAGGTCACTCACGTGTATGGCCTGACCGAAGTCTATGGCCCGGTCACCGTGTGTGCCTGGAAATCCGAATGGGACGAGCTGCCCCTGCATGATCGCGCCAAAATCAAGGCCCGCCAGGGTGTTCGTTATCACACGCTGGGCGGCACCATGGTGGCGGACCCCAACACCATGCAGCCGGTCCCCAAAGACGGTAAAACCATCGGTGAGATCTTCCTGCGCGGTAACACGGTGATGAAGGGTTACCTGAAAAACCCGACCGCCACGGAAGAGGCGTTCCGTGGTGGCTGGTTCCACACTGGCGACCTGGCGGTGTGGCACGAAGACGGCTACATGGAAATCAAGGATCGCCTGAAGGACATCATCATCTCCGGTGGCGAGAATATCTCCACCATCGAGGTGGAAGATACCCTCTATCGCCATCCGGCTGTACTGGAAGCGGCGGTGGTTGCCCGGCCTGATGAGAAGTGGGGCGAAACTCCCTGTGCCTTCATCACCCTGAAGCCGGAAGCCGGGGATGTGTCTGAAGACGACATCATCAACTTCTGCCGCGAGCACCTGGCCCGGTTCAAGGTGCCCAAGACCGTGGTCTTCACGGAGCTGCCGAAAACCTCAACCGGCAAGATCCAGAAGTTCGTACTGAGGGACCAGGCCAAAGACCTGAACTGAATCCCATGACGGCTGCGCCTGCCGGCGCAGCCACACCTCTCCACAAAAACAACACTGGCTGGCGCCTGAAACACGGTGTCTGGAGGTTTCTTTATGCAAATGTTCCACAGAAAAAATGGTGAAGAGCAGCCGTACTGGCCTGCTGGTCCCTTCAAAGTTCGTCTTCCGTTTGTGCATTACCGCTGGGAATTCGCGGAGATGGTGCAGGCGCTGATCATGTTCGTGGTCAGTCTGGCCATGATCCCTCTGCTGGAAAAATATCTCGGTGTTCCCTACGACGTGGCCCTGGCTTACGTGGTGATCTGCGGTATCGGCTTTATGCTGCCTGCCTTGCTGGGTGTGCCTCTGGTGCCCGGCTGGATTACCCCGGGTATTCCGGTGGTGCTGCTGTTCCTTTCCGATTATGAACCCGGTCCTGAGGCCATCCAGGCGCTGTTTGCATTGCAGTTCCTGGTGTTCCTGATCTTCCTGATTCTGGGTGTTACCCGGCTCGGCAGTAAACTGGTCAACTGGATTCCGCGCTCCATGAAGGGCGGTATCATTATCGGTGCCGGTATTGCAGCGCTGATGGGTGAAATCGAGGCTGGCGGCCGCCTGGCCAATACGCCGATCTCCCTGATCGTAGGCGGCCTGGTGTGTCTGTACCTGATGTTCTCGGTCTCGTTCAAAGGTTTCGTCGACAAGAACGTGATCGCCCGCAAGATTGCCAACTACGGCATGGTGCCGGGTATGGTGGTGGCCATTCTGGTGGGCTTTGCCACTGGCGAATACGCGGTGCCCAACGTGGAATGGGGCATCACCAAGCCGGCGTTTGACCAGCTGTGGAATTACCTGCCGTTTAGCGTCGGCTTCCCGGATCTGAATGTGTTCCTGTACGCCATCCCGACTGCAGTCATTGCCTATGTCATTGCCTTCGGTGACATCGTGGTGGGTCAGTCCCTGATGAATCGTGTTGACCATCTGCGCAAAGACGAAGACATCGACAACAGCGTGGACCGTGTCCATCTGGTCACAGCGATCCGTAACGGCGGCCACGCGTTCTTCGCGCCATACCCTGGCCTGGCTGGCCCGATCTGGACGGCGGTGACCGCCACCATGGCCGAGCGCTACAAGTATGGCCGTAATGCCATGGATTCCATCTACAGCGGTGGTGGCACCTTCTGGATTACCGGCTTTATCGCACTGTTTGTGCTGCCGCTGGTGAGCTTCTTTCAACCGGTACTGCCGATTGCCCTGTCGCTGACACTGCTGCTGACCGGCTACATCTGTCTGATGGTGGGCCTGGAGCAGCTGGAGAACAACACCGAGCGTGGTATTGCTGGCACGATGGGCGTAGTACTCGCGGTTTACGGCGCGGGCTGGGGCCTGGCCACTGGTGCGGTGTTGTACTTCCTGATCGAGCGCACCCACATTCTCGGCTTTACCCCAGATCCGGAAGCACCGGGTGTGGAGCCGGTCAAAGAGCACTGAACCTGATGCCGCCGTGTTCGGCGGCGGCATCTACCCACTGTGTGTCCTTGGGAGGCCTGAGCGCCTCCCTTTTTTGTTTCTGTTCGGGTTTCTGACAAGTTGTCATATTGTGACAAAGCGTCTTTTTTTCTTGAGGTATGCCTTCCGGTTTGCAGTTACGTGGGGGTAAACTGATTCCGTTGATTAAAAATTATCCGCAGTCAAACTCCCGATAACAACAAACAGACCACAGGAGGCTGCCATGACGATCAGCTCCACCCCCGATGGTGTCACGGTCAAACCCCGGCACCTGCGGTTCGATGTTCGTACCGAACTGAGAACGCTCTGGCATGGTAACGATGCCTTTCGAACGGCCTTTTTCAATGCCTTGTCCTTGCAGTTTCCGGATGGCGAGCAGCAGTTTATCAATGCGGTTCGACTCTACCGGGATCAGATTACAGATCCCAAATTGAAAGAAGAGATCAAGGGCTTTATCGGCCAGGAGGCATTGCACAGCCGCGAGCACAAGGAATACAACGAAGCCCTGAAAGCCCGGGGCTACGATATTGATGCCCTGGACCAACGATTCCGCAAACATATGGAGTGGGTCGGGCGCCTGCCGCCGAGTCGTCAGCTGGCCGGAACCTGTGGTGCGGAGCATTACACGGCGGTTCTGGCCAACGCCATTCTCAGTCACCCGGAGTGGATGGAAGGGGCGACTCCAACCATGAGGAGGCTGTGGCGCTGGCATGCCATTGAGGAAACTGAACACAAGTCGGTGGCCTTCGATGTTTACCGGGCCTGTGTTGGCAACGACAAGCTTCGCCGGATCGTGTTCCTGTTCGTAACCTGGAATTTCTTCCGCTACACCTTCCTCAATACCTGCAGTCTACTGAAAACCGACGGCAAGCTCTGGAGCCTGCGAACCTGGCTGGGTGGTCTCAATTTCCTGTGGGGCAAGCCGGGGGTTCTGCGCAAGTGCCTGCCGGACTTTCTGGCCTATTTTCGGCGGGATTTCCACCCGTGGCAGCAGGACAATCGCGGTTTGCTGGAAGCCAATCTGAGGGAACTGGAAGCCTGAGCCGGTTGCCGGGTTGCTGAAATTTTCATCAGCCTGTGTAACACTGAGGCGCTGCAAAATAATCATAAAAAAGGGCGCACTCGCCAGAGGACGCGCCCGAACCCGGAGACATTCAGCATGCGAGTTGGTCTGATCGTTGATAGCGCCTGTGATCTACCCTACGAATTCGCCCGCAAACACGACCTGTTTGTGCTGCCCGTTACAGCCATTATTGATGGCCAGACCTACATCGATAACCACGATCCTGTCCGCACCCAGGAGTTTTACCAGAGCGGCATGCTCGATAAAGGGCACGAAGCCGAGACGGAAGCGTTCAGCGCCGAGCAGATTCACGATCTGTTCATGGAAAAGATCGTCACCGAATTTGATGTGGCTATCTGCGAAACCGTCACCCGCAGCCGGAGCCTGATTTACCAGAATGCTTCCGAGGCCATGAACTCGGTGATGGCGCATTATGAAGAAGCGCGCAAAGCCGCAGGCCGGGATGGCAAGTTTTCCATGCGGGTGATCGACAGCAAACAGATCTTTGCCGGCCAGGGGCTGCTGGCGGCTCACACGCTGAAGCTGATTGGCCAGAAAGTTTCGAAGAATGCGCTTCGCCATGAAGTGGAAACCTTCACTGACAAAATCTACACCTGCGTTATTCCCCGGGATCTGCATTACATCCGTGAACGAGCCCGGCGCCGCGGTGACAAAAGCGTGTCTGCGGTGGCGGCCTTCCTGGGTAAGGCGCTGAACATCATCCCGGTGATTTTCGGGCAGGGCGTGGAAGGCAAACCTGTTGCCAAGACCCGTAACTTCGACATGGCCGTAGAGAAGGTTATGAATTACGCAGTCGCCCGGGTAGAAGCGGGTTTGCTGACGCCGTATGTCAGCCTTTCCTGTGGCCTGAGCTGGACCGAAATCGAGGATCTGCCGGGCCTGAATCGGCTTCGCGATGCCTGCGAGCAGAACGGCGTTGAGCTGTTGTTGTCACAGATGGGTATTACCAGTGCCATTTATGTGGGGCCGGGCAGTATTTGTCTGGCGCTGGCGGCGGAGCCTCACGAGTTCAGCGATTTTCAGTAAACCCTCCGGGACGGTTTCCGGACTGGCCCTGCATCATGTCGGAAACTGTAGTTCGGGCAAACCCGCCATGCCCCGGAACGTGTTAGCCTCTTTGCCTGACAAGAAAACCTGGCAAAGGAAAACAGGCTTATGACCGAGACCACTTCAACCCTGGCGGACCAATTACTCGAAGCCCACGTTCGGCACGAGCTGAATGCCCTGAAAGGCGCCAAACTGAAAAAGTTTCTGCATCAGGAAGTGGATGAGCTGCTGGAGTATGCCAACAGCATTACCCTGGAACGCGCTGTCAGTGCCGAGCAGATTATGGGCCTGATCCGGCGGGTGGTGGTGAGCATGGAGCTGGATGCCGGCATTCCCGAACTGGCGGCGGATCTGGCAACCGAAGTGTTGAATGCTCCGGTTCAGAGCCAGACCCGGTTGGGCGATATTCTGTCCCGTGAGCAGGCCAGTGCGTTTGTTGAGGAAGCTCTGGAGTTGCGCCACCAGCGGGAGCGGGTGATCAGCGAGATTATGGCTCACCCGGTTTATCAGGAGCTGGTCTCGAATGTGGTTTATCACGGCCTGGTGAACTATCTGTACGAAGATAATCTGATTACCCGCTCAGTACCCGGAGTGGGCTCGATGATGAAATTCGGCAAGAAAATGGCCAATAAGGCGGTACCGGGGCTGGATGAAACCTTTGAACGCCGGATCAAGGCCTGGCTCTCCGACAGCCTGCCGAGCCTGATTGCCCGGAGTGAGCAGTTCCTTCACAAGGCACTGAGCGACGATGAATTGCGTGACACGGTGATGGCGGCCTGGGTGTCTCTCGAAGACAGCACCATCGAGGATCTGCAGGACGGACTGGGCGATGTTCAGCTACAGGAGTTTGTGGTGCTGGGCTATGACTTCTGGCTGCATTTCCGCCAGACCCCGTATTTTGAGGGCTGTGTCCAGGCAGTGGTGGAAGGCTTGTATGCCCGCTATGGTAACCAACCGGTGATGAACCTGCTGGCGGATATCGGCGTCACGCGGGAGGTGATTGTCACAGAACTTGAAGCGGTGGGCTTGCCGCTGGTGGATCTGCTCAGGCAGGAGGGCTATCTGGAAGCGCTGTTGCGGCGACGGCTAGAACCGTTCTATCGCTCGGCGGCGACGAAAAAGCTGCTGGCGGCCACTGACTGAAAGACGGCAGGGCCGATAACGCAAAAGGCCGGAAGTGATCCCTCCGGCCTTTTTTGTATTTGTGCGGCCTGGCCTCAACGCTCCAGGTACTGGAGTTTGTCGGGCTTGCCGTCCCACTCTTCGGCGTCTGGCAGCGGGTCTTTCTTTTCAGTGATGTTGGGCCACTTGCCGGCCAGGTCTGCGTTAATTTCCACAAAGGCTTCCTGGCCTGCCGGCAGCTCGTCTTCCGAGAAGATGGCCTCGGCCGGGCACTCTGGCTCACACAGGGCGCAGTCAATGCACTCGTCCGGGTCGATCACCAGAAAGTTGGGGCCTTCGTAGAAGCAGTCCACGGGGCAGACTTCCACGCAGTCGGTGTATTTACACTTGATGCAGTTATCAGTAACGATAAACGCCATAGTCAGATCCCTGGTTCGTAGAAGATTCAGTCTCATCAGGAGCCTGTCAGTTACCCGGCCCCGTTTATAATTTGGAGCGATATTGTAGGGAGCCCCCCACACTGCCGCAAGCGTTGGCCTGCTATATCGTTATTACCCAGATCAAGTTTGGCGCAGAATGCTGTTATTTTTCCAGTAACCCCTTGAGTTCATAGAGCTGGTTCAGGGCGTCTCTCGGGGTGATGCCGTCCAGATCGAGCTTTTCCAGGGCCTGTTCCACCACGCTCGGCTCGGCCATGGCAAACATGTCGCCCTGGTACACCGCGTCGACACTGGCGGCCTTTGTCGCAGATGGTGCAGCCGGTTTCGGCTCGTTAACGCTCACGGGTGCCGGCGACGGGTTGCTGCCTGCTTCCAGGCCTTCCAGATGCGCCAGCTGGGTCTTGGCGTTGCGGATCACATCCTGGGGTACACCGGCCAGTTTTGCCACCTGCAGCCCGTAACTCTGGCTTGCCGGACCATCGTGCACATTGTGCAGAAACACGATGGAATCGTCGTGCTCGGTGGCGGTCAGATGCACATTAACCGCATGTTCCAGGTCATCGGCCAGCTGGGTCAGCTCGAAGTAGTGGGTGGCGAACAGGGTATAACACCGGATGTTCTTCGCCAGGTGCTCGGCCGTGGCCCAGGCCAGCGACAGGCCATCGAAGGTACTGGTGCCCCGGCCCACTTCATCCATCAACACCAGGCTGTGTTCGGTGGCATTGTGCAGGATATTGGCGGTTTCGGTCATTTCCACCATGAAGGTGGAGCGGCCACCGGCAATGTCATCCGAGGAGCCCATGCGGGTGAAGATCCGGTCCACCGGGCCAAGCACGGCGCGGTTGGCGGGCACGAAACTGCCGGTGTAGGCCAGCAGGGCAATCAGGGCGGCCTGGCGCATGTAGGTGGACTTACCGCCCATGTTCGGGCCGGTGATCACCAGCATGCGGCGTTTGGTATCCATCAACAGGTTGTTGGGCACAAACGGCTCGTCCAGCAGCTGCTCCACCACCGGGTGCCGGCCTTCCTCCACATCAAAACCTGGCTGGTCGGTAAATTCCGGCGCGGTGAAGCGCAGGGAGGTGGCGCGTTCGGCGAAGTTGCTCAGTACGTCGAGTTCGGCCAGGGCCTGGGCGGCGTCCTGCAGCGGGGCGAGTTGTTCGGCCACGGTTTCCAGTACGTCGTCGTACAGGCCTTTTTCCCGGGCCAGGGCCCGACTCTTGGCGCTCAGGGCCTTGTCTTCAAACTCTTTCAGTTCGGGCGTGATGAAGCGTTCGGCGTTTTTCAGGGTCTGGCGGCGGATATAGTCCACCGGCGCCTGCTCAGACTGGGCCCGGCTGATCTCGATATAGTAACCGTGCACCCGGTTGTAACCTACTTTCAGGGTGGAAATGCCGGTGCGTTCACGTTCCCGGGTTTCCACATCCAGCAGATACTGGCCGGCGTTTTCGCTGATGTTGCGGAGTTCGTCCAACTCTTCGTCGAAGCCTTCGGCAATCACACCGCCGTCACGAATCACCACCGGCGGGTTGTCGATGATGGCGCGTTCCAGCAGGTCTGCCAGTTCCGGGTATTCACCGATCACGGTCGCCAGCTTCACAATATGGTGTGAGTTGACCGGTTTCAGTGCCTCCTGCAGTTCCGGCAGGGCATGAAATGCGTCTCGCAGGCGCGCAAGGTCTCTCGGCCGGGCGGAACGCAGGGCAACCCGGGCCAGAATCCGTTCGATATCACCCACCCGTTTCAGCAGATCGTGCACCGGCTCATAGTGGAAGCCGTCCAGCAGCGCAGATACCGCCTGTTGGCGCTGGCGCACACGCTCGACATCCCGAAGCGGGCGATTCAGCCAGCGCCGAAGTTCCCGGGCTCCCATGGCGGTGGCGGTGCGGTCCATCACCCAGGCCAGGGTATGTTGTTGGCCACCCATCAGGTTGGTGTCGATTTCCAGATTGCGGCGGCTGGCGGCATCCAGTATCACCGCATCTTCCCGGCGCTCGCGGGTCAGTTTGCGGATATGGGGCAGCGCCGTGCGCTGGGTCTCCTTGGCGTATTGCAACAGGCAGCCGGCGGCGCACACTGCCAGGGTCAGGTCTTCGCAGCCAAAGCCGGTGAGGTCACGTACCTGCAACTGTTGGGTAATCACCCGGAGGGCGGTGTCCGATTCAAACAGCCAGGGGCCCTGGCGGCGTACGCCGGTGAAACCCTCAAGGATGTCGGTATAGGGAAAATCCTCGCTGATCAGGATTTCAGCGGGTCGCAGGCGCTGAAGTTCACCCTGCAGGGCTTCCAGGCTCTCCAGTTCCGACACTGCGAACCGGCCACTGGAAATATCCAGTGAGGCAAAGCCGAACTGCTCTTTGTGATGGTAGATGGCTGCCAGGAGGTTATCGCGGCGGTCTTCCAGAAAGGCCTCGTCACTCAGTGTACCGGGCGTGACAATGCGCACCACCTTGCGTTCCACCGGGCCCTTGCTGGTGGCAGGATCACCAATCTGCTCGCAGATAGCGATGGATTGGCCGGCACGAACCATGCGGGCAATGTAGCCCTCGGCCGAATGGAAGGGTACCCCTGCCATGGGAATCGGATTACCTCCGGACTGGCCCCGGGCGGTCAGGGTAATGTCCAGCAACTCTGCGGCTTTTTTAGCGTCGTCGTAAAACAGCTCGTAGAAGTCCCCCATGCGGTAGAACACCATCTCGTTCGGGTGTTCTCCCTTGATTTTCAGGTACTGCTGCATCATCGGGGTGTGCTTGGACAGGTCCGTCATAGTTCCTCAATTCTTCCGGGTAAACATCGGCAAGGGTGGTGGCACGCCGTTCGGGATACCAAAACCCGCGATGGTACCACGCTCCGGAGGTGTCGGCAGCCGGTCAGTCACTCAGGACATCATCAGCCCGGGATAGTCTGTCGCCAGCCATTGCAGGTCAGCTGGTTCGTCGACGTCGTGCAGGGTTTCGCTTTCCGCCAGAAGCCACCCCAGGGTCGCCAGACGCTGTCGGGTGATGGCGGCCACCTGTTCGGTGCTCCAGGGAATATCCGTAAAGAGGTCGCGGCTGAAACGCCGGAGCCCCAGCAGGGCATAGCCGCCATCGGCGACCGGGCAAAGGCAAGCATCGTGGTTCTGGAGTTCGCCGGCCATTTGCCTCAGTCGGTTGGCGTCAAGATCCGGGCAGTCCGTTCCGATCAGGATCACCGGCAAACCGGCTGTCAGGGCGTTTCTGGCGGCTTCCGCCATGCGATGGCCCAGGTCGCCTCCGGCCTGGGAAGACAGGATGGCTCGATCACCAAGATTCAATTGCTGCCAGTACTCTGCTGCGGGATCCGGGCTGACGCAGAGTTCCACCGGACCGATATTGGCGTCGAGGGCCTGTGTCAGTGTGTGCCGTAGCATTCGGTCCGCCAGACGGGCGGCGCCGATCTCGCCCAGGGCCGGGATCAGGCGGGTTTTTACCGTTCCGGGCAGGGGTTCTTTGGCAATAACAATGATGTGTGTCTGGTTCATCGGTAACGGGCTGCCAGTTGGTCTGCAGGAACGCCGCGCCAGTAAGCCCAGCGCAACTGCCACATTAAAACGATCGTCCGCCAGCCGCCGCGCTGGTCCCAGCGCCGGCCGGAGGTGACCACTTTGTCCCTCAGACACACCGGAGGCGTGATGTGTTTCAGGCGTTTGCAGATTTCCACATCTTCCATCAGCGGTTGTTCTGGAAACCCTCCGACCTGCTCGAACAGGGTTCGGGTCATGAAC
The DNA here is from genome assembly GCF_053628895.1 of Marinobacter sp. MBR-105. NCBI lineage: Bacteria > Pseudomonadati > Pseudomonadota > Gammaproteobacteria > Pseudomonadales > Marinobacteraceae > Marinobacter > Marinobacter sp. MBR-105. The sequence goes on from NZ_JBRJHG010000015.1 coordinate 70,483, forward strand.
AGGGCCTGATCGCCCGTGGCAATGCCGGTCAGCCTGGAGCGCAGGTTCATCATGGCGCCAACGATCGGCAACAGGCGGGAGCGGCCGTCGATCCGGACATCAAAACGCCCCCAGGTGGATTGGGAGCATACAAGATGCCCGGTCACCCGCGCGTCTGCATTCTCAGGCAGCCGGGTGTCTGCGTGCAGAAACAGCAGGAAAGGCGATTGGCTGGAGCGGGCGCCGGCATTCATCTGGGTTGCGCGTCCGCGGGCAGACCGAAGCAGGGGAAATCCCCTTGCCTCGATGAGACTATCCGATTTGTCGTCGCTGCCACCATCCACCACAATGATTTCTGCACCCCGTTGACGCCAGGTTTCCAGGTGGCTCAGCAGTGGTTCGATACCGTCGATCTCGTTGAGGACGGGGACAATGATCGCCAGCCGGGGATCTTCTTCGTGTATCGGGTGTCGCAACATGGGGTTTGGGCGCCTCCTGATCTGAGCATATCAGAGCTCGGGGTGGTGAGTATGGCAGGCAGGAGATGAGAGCATGAAGCGACTGGTTTTGCTGGGTGCCGGCCACGCTCACATGGTGGCGTTGCGTCAGTTCACGCGGGATCCGTTGCCGGAGACTGAGCTGGTGGTGGTGTCACCGTCCCGGTGGCAGTACTACTCCGGGATGATCCCGGGCTGGCTGGCCGGACACTATCGCTTCGACCAGTGCCGTGTCCTGGTCGAGCCCACGGTGACCGCCGCCGGCGGCAGGCTGGTGCTCGATCGGGCTGTTGAATTGCGGGCGGCCGAGCAGGAGGTTGTGTTGGCAAGTGGTGAACGGCTGCCCTACGATTTGCTCTCGGTCGACGTTGGCTCGGCCAGTGACAGTGCCGAGCTGAACGAATCGGACAGCGTGATCCTGGGTGTCAAGCCCATCGAACGCTTTGCTGAAAACTGGCCGGCAACCGAGCGATCCCTGAATGCCAGGGCGCGCCCACGCATTGTTGTTCTTGGTGGGGGCGCTGGAGGTGCGGAGATCGCCATGGCCCTGGCCCGGCGGTCGGCGGACTGCGACCAGGCGGGCGCTGTTCTGGTGGCCGGCAGCAATGGCGTGGTACCGGGCTTTCGTCCCCGCTTTCGCCGCCTGGTGCGGCGGGCGCTGACGCGTGCCGGTGTCGAGATTGTTGAGGAGTATGGCGAGCCGGTGGCTGATGGGGTCCGGTTGGCCGGGGGGCGACGATTGCGGGCCGATGCGGTTCTGGTGTCTACCGGTGGCAGGGCTCTGCCCTTTCTGGGAGCCAGCGGCCTTGCCGTAGACGAAGCCGGGTTTGTCAGGGTAGACGCCTGCCATCGCAGCACGTCTCACCAAAATGTGTTTGTGGCCGGAGATGCCTGTAGCCGGGTTGACCAACGGCTGGACCGTTCCGGGGTACACGCGGTTCGGGCCGGGCCGATACTGGCCCACAATCTTGCTGCCGCGATATCGGGCAAACCGCTAACGCGTTTCTATCCGCGACGGTTTTCGTTGTACCTGCTGGCGGCGGGAGACTGCACGGCGATTGGCAACTACGGCCCTTTGACGTTTTCGGGCGCCTGGGTCTGGAAGTGGAAAGACCGGATTGATCGCGGGTTTGTCGACAGTTTTCCCGGAGCCTGAGGTTGGTTGGCGACGGGCATCAAAGTAAACGGGAGAGCAGGATGAATGTGACCGACGGGCAATTGGCCAAGGCTGGTGAGGCGCTGGCGGCGGTGCTTGAGCGCAAGGGCATGACCATCGCCACGGCGGAAAGCTGCACTGGTGGCTGGGTAGCCAAGGTGCTGACCGACCGGGCGGGTTCGTCCGCCTACGTTATGGCGGGCCTGGTGACATACAGCAATGCGGCCAAGCGGGCCATTCTAGGCGTTCAGGCCGATACCCTGGAGCAGGATGGGGCGGTCAGTGAGCCGGTGGTTCGCCAGATGGTGGCAGGCGCCATCCGCGCTACGGGTGTGGATATCGCTGTCGCTATCAGCGGTGTTGCCGGGCCGGGCGGCGGTAGCGCAGACAAGCCGGTTGGCACGGTCTGGTTTGCCTGGGGCAACGGTGTCGAAAACACTGAGACCAGTGTAGAGCATTTCGATGGTGACCGGGATCAGGTGCGCCGGCAGTCGGTTTTGTTTGTATTAGAAGGAGTTACCAGATTTGTCGAAACCCTGTGAGGATTTTCACCTTTCCGGGGGTTGGTCTCCTTCTGGCCATATGTTTTAATACTGTTCAAATATACAGGAAAACACTGGATGGCTATTCAGGTTTTCTCCGGATTCTGCCGCATTTGCCGCAAGGTTGAGCGGCCCAGGTAACGAGGGTTTGCAAGAATGGAAGATAACCGCAAGAAAGCACTCGGCGCAGCATTGAGCCAGATCGAACGCCAGTTCGGTAAAGGTGCCGTAATGAAGATGGGCGATCAGCCCCGTGAGGCGATTCCTGCCGTATCCACCGGCTCCCTGGGGCTGGATGTGGCTCTGGGTATTGGTGGCCTTCCTTACGGACGTATCGTCGAGATCTACGGCCCGGAAAGCTCCGGTAAAACCACGCTGACACTACAGGTTATCGCAGAAGCGCAAAAGCAGGGTAAAACCTGTGCCTTCGTCGATGCCGAGCACGCCCTGGACCCGGTTTATGCGGAAAAGCTGGGTGTTAACGTTGATGAGTTGCTGGTTTCCCAGCCGGACACCGGTGAGCAGGCTCTGGAAATCGCCGACATGCTGGTGCGCTCGAACGCGGTGGATGTGATCATCGTTGACTCGGTAGCGGCATTGACACCGAAAGCGGAAATTGAAGGCGAAATGGGCGACAGCCACGTGGGTCTTCAGGCCCGCCTGATGTCACAGGCCCTGCGCAAGCTCACCGGTAATGTGAAGCACGCCAATTGCCTGATGGTGTTCATCAACCAGATCCGTATGAAGATTGGCGTTATGTTCGGAAGTCCCGAGACCACCACCGGTGGTAACGCCCTGAAATTCTATTCCTCTGTGCGCCTGGATATTCGCCGCATCGGTTCGGTGAAAGATGGCGACGAAGTGGTGGGTAACGAAACCCGCGTAAAAGTCGTCAAGAACAAGGTGTCGCCTCCGTTCAGGCAGGCAGAATTCCAGATCATGTACGGCAAGGGCATCTACCACATGGCGGAAGTGCTCGACATGGGCGTGAAAGAAGGCTTTGTGGACAAGTCCGGCGCCTGGTACGCCTATAACGGCGACAAGATCGGCCAGGGCAAAGCAAACGCTTGTAAGTTCCTGGAAGAGAACCTGGATATCGCCAATGAAATCGAGGCTAAAGTGCGTGACAAGCTGATGCCCAAGCCGGTCAAGAAAGAGACGGCGGAGGCTCCTGCTGAAGCCAATGGCGAACTGCTGTAAATTCTAAAAAGAGAAAGATAGGGAGGCGTGACATGAAGCGACTGCTGATTGTGGCTCATGCCCCGTCTCCGAATACCCTGAGATTACGGAGCGCCATCGAAAATGGCGCTCGTAATCCGGACATCGAAGCGGTAGAGGTGGTGGTAAAGGCGCCTCTCGAAGCTGGCCCCGAAGACATCCTCGCATGCGACGCCATCATCCTGGGCACCACGGAAAACCTCGGCTACATGTCTGGCGCCCTGAAAGACTTTTTCGACCGCAGCTACTATCCCTGCCTGGAGAAAACCCAGGGCCTGCCTTTTGCCTTTTATATCCGTGCCGGCCATGATGGTACCGGGACCCGCCGAGCTATTGAGACCATAACCACAGGGCTGCGCTGGAAGCTGGTGCAGGATGCACTGGTATGCCGGGGTGAATTCCGGGACGAGTTCGAACAGCAGTGTTACGAGTTGGGTATGGCAGTGGCGGCCAGCCTTGACGCCGGCCTGATCTGATCAGCTGGCGTAGCGGTTGTAGAAGCCTTCAATACGGGACAGTGCGTTGTCCATCGTTCGTGAGTAGGCATTTTTATCCAGGCAATAGGCAAACTGCAGGCTGACCCGATATCCCGCCTGGTAGGGCTGGCAGGCGATAACCCGGGCACCGACCCGGGATTCACTGATGTACTTGCCTTCGATATCAAGGAACAGTCGCACACCTACATCCACTGGCCGGGGGCAGAGCACCGCCATACCGTAACGGTTCATGTCCAGGCAGGTAACTGTTACAGGCTGTTTGCCGCGGCCGAAGAAACCGCGCTCACGCAGCTGCACCCTCAGGCAGGACGCCGGAAAACGATCCTTGATACGGCGATCTGCGGAATTATTCGTCATGTTTTCAGTCATCACGTGTCTTGTACTTGTTGTGGCCGGATTCCGTCCGGGAGATGAAGTGTAGTAATCGACGGCCTGCATGAAAAATGACCACGGCCGGTTTTGTGACCGAGTTGGCACATGCTGCCGGCTCTGGCCCCTTTCGATAAAACCGGACGAGGTACGCGACAGACCCGGCCCCAGGCACTACAATGGCGGGCTTGAAATTCGACAAAACTGACCGTTACGGGAAGCCAATTTGAAGTCTCTGCCCCTGCATCAGCTGTACAAAGCCTGCGTCCTCAAAGACCTGCCATTCAAGACCACAAGGCAACTTGAGCCCCTGGCCGAAATTGTCGGCCAGAACCGTGCCCAGGAGGCGGTGCGTTTTGCCCTGGCCATGCCCCATGGCGGCTACAACGTCTACGCAGTTGGCCGGAATGGACTGGGCAAGCGGACCATGATGCTGCGCTATCTTGAGCATCATGTGGATACCCTGCAGCAAAGCCATGACTGGTGCTATGTCGCCAACTTCGAGGAGCCGCGTAATCCCAAGCTGTTGCAGCTGCCGGGAGGCATGGGTACCCAGCTGAAGCAGGACATGGAAAAGCTGATGACCCGGCTGGTGAAAACGATTCCCCAGACCTTCGACAGCGACAGCTTTCTGGAACGCTCGGAGCAGCTGAAGAACGAATACGGTAAGAAGCAGGAAGACGAGCTGGCCAAAGTGGCCGCCCAGGCCAAACGGAAAAAAGTGAGCCTGACGGTGACTACACCCGGGGGCTATCGCCTGGTTGCCATGAATGGTGACGAGCCGCACACCGCAGAAAGCTTTCAGGCGCTGACCGAGGAACAGAGGGACAAGTTTGAGGACTCGATCAACAAGCTTGAGAAGAAGCTGCGCCAGGCACTGCGGAAAATGGCGGACTGGGAACAGGAGTATGCCGACAAACAGCAGGCCCTGAACCAGGAGACCCTGGAAGGTATTTCTGGCCATCAGATTGACGAGCTGGTGGAGAAATACCGTGAGCAACCCGATGTGGTTGCTTACCTGGAGGCGGTTCGCAAAGACCTGGTGGATAACCTGGATATCTTCCTGGAAGACGACGAGGAGCAGGCCGCCATCGCCTGGGCCGCGTTGGACAAGAGAATGCCCCGGCGCTACCTGATCAACGTGCTGGTGCACCAGAAAACCAATGAAGTGCCGGTGGTGGTGGAAGATAATCCCACCTATCACAATCTGTTCGGCTACGTGGAAAACGTGACCTACAAGGGCACGGTCTTTACCGACTTCTCCCTGATTCGGTCCGGAAGCCTGCATCGGGCCAACGGTGGCTATCTGCTGATGGACGCCATCAAGGTGCTGGAGCAGCCGTTCGTGTGGGATGGCCTGAAGCGGGCATTGCGTTCGAAATCTATCCAGATCAATTCCCTGGAGCGGGAGCTGACCCTGTCTGGCACCATTTCCATCGAGCCGGAGGCGGTTCCTCTGAACGTCAAGATCGTGTTGTTCGGCGACCGGGAAACCTGGATGCTGCTGCAGGAATACGATTCCGAATTTGCCGAGCTGTTCCGGGTAACGGCGGATTTCGAAAACGAGATGTACCGCACCGAAGAAAGCCAGTTGCTGTACGCCAAATTCATCTCCAGCCTGGTGGTTGAGAAGAAGTTGTTGCATTGCACCAACAAGGCGGTGGCCCGCATTATCGAGCATAGTGCCCGTATGGCGGACCATCAGGACAGGCTGTCGTTGCATGCTGCCGACATCGCCAATCTGTTGCGCGAGTCGGATTTCTGGGCCCGCCAGGCTGGTGCCAAGCTGATTTCTGAGGTGCATGTCGAGCGTGCGCTGGAGAGTGCCCGTTACCGCAGCAGCCGCATCCGTGATCAGTTCTATGATTCCATCCGGGACGGTTCCACGCTGGTGACCACCACGGGCACCTGCGTTGGCCAGGTCAACGCACTTTCGGTATTGTCCACCGGTGGCTTCGAGTTTGGTTTGTCCAATCGGGTGACCGCAAGCTGCTACTATGGTGATGGCGGGGTCATGGACATCGAGCGCGATGTGAAGCTGGGCGGCAATATCCACTCCAAGGGCGTGATGATTCTGAGCTCCTGGCTGGCCTCTCATTTTGCGGTGAACGATCCCATGCACCTGTCTGCCAGCCTGACCTTCGAGCAGAACTATGGCGAGGTGGATGGCGACAGTGCCTCGTTGGCGGAACTTTGTGCGCTGATTTCGGCCTTGTCCGGGATTCCGGTGCGGCAGGATCTGGCGATTACCGGCTCTGTTAACCAGTTTGGCGAGGTGCAGCCGATTGGTGGCGTGAATGAAAAAGTGGAAGGCTTCTATGCCACCTGCGAGCTCAAAGGCGGCCTGACCGGCAGCCAGGGCGTTATCATTCCAACTACCAACGTCCAGAACCTGATGTTGGATAGCGAAGTGGTGCAGGCGGCCCGGGCAGGGCGGTTTGCGGTGTACCCGGTTGCCCGGGTGGAAGAGGCGATTACACTGTTACTGGGCAAGCCGGCGGGTAAAGCCGATGATAAAGGCAGGTACCCCAAGCAGAGTGTTTTTGGCATTATCCAGCAACGGCTCGAAAAAATGCGCGAGCATGAGCGGCAGGAACACGCCCGGGACGATCATAAAGATCCGTCCATTCACTGACCGGCACCATAATAAAACGGACAGGAGAGTACAGATCCATGACTGATATCCAGCAAACTGTGTACGTGGTAGAGGACGACGAAGCCGTTCGTGATTCACTGGAGTTGTTGCTGAAATCCGATAGCAAGCCGGTGAAAACCTACGAAAGCGCCAATGCCTTTCTGAAGGACTATTCCGACAAGATGGCCGGCTGCATCGTGCTGGATATCCGTATGCCCGGGATGGATGGCATGGAGCTGCAGAAGAAGCTTAACGACAAGCATTCAATCCTGCCCATCATCTTTGTTACCGGCCATGGTGATGTGCCGATGGCGGTGGATGCCATGAAAGAGGGCGCCGTGGACTTTATCCAGAAGCCCTATCGGGAAGAGGCTCTGCTCGAGAAAATCGAGGCGGCTCTGGAGCAGGACCGGGAGCAGCGTAAATCCCTGGACGAGAAACAGGAAATCATCCGTCGGGTGAAGAGCCTGACACCCCGCGAGCGGGAAATCATGGATCGCATGATTGCCGGCCAGGCCAACAAGGTCATCGCCATTGAGCTGGAGATCAGCCAGCGTACCGTAGAGATTCACCGTTCCCGCGTCATGCACAAAATGGGCACCCATTCCCTGGCCCATCTGGTACGTATGGTCCTGTCCGTAAAGGACCTTATCGACTAGGACGGCCGGCACCGTCATCATATCCGAACGTTTTTAACCGGCCTTATTTCTATGACTGAAACTGTCAGTGAGAACTCCGAGGTGACGGTTCTGTTGGTGGACGACAACCCGCAGAACCTGAAAGTCCTCTACGAGACCCTGAAAGACAAAGGCTACCGGTTGCTGATCGCCAACGAAGGCGAAAAAGCGCTGGACCTTGCCCACCGACACCACCCTGAAGTCATCCTTCTGGACATCATGATGCCGGAAATGGACGGCTATGAGGTGTGCGAGCGCCTGAAAGCCGATCCGCAAACGGCCGACTGCGCGGTGGTTTTTCTGTCGGCGCTGGATGATCTGCAGGCCAAGGTAAAAGGTTTCTCTCTTGGTGGCGCGGACTACATCTCCAAGCCGTTTCAGTCCCAGGAAGTGATTGCGCGGGTGAAAACCCATGCCCAGGTGATCCGCCTTGAGCGTGAACTGCAGGCCCGGAACCGCGAGCTCCAGGGTGATCAGGCACGGATTCTCAACTCCATCAGCGAGGGCATCTATGGTCTCGACGAGAATGGCATCATCGAATTTGCCAATCCCGCCGCGGGCATGATCATGGGCTGTCCGGTTGAAGACCTGATCGGCAGAAGCTTTTTTGAACTGCATTTCTCGACTGCGGCGGATTCGGAAGACAACTTGCCGGTGATGGCCACCTGCCGGCAAGGTGTGGCCGAGAATCAGCGCGATATCCGCATGCTGCGGGCTGATGGTTCCGGTTTCCCCGCGGAGTATCGCTCAACGCCAAAACTGGATGACGAAGAACTCCACGGTGCGGTGGTGGTGTTCCGGGATATCACCACCGAGCTGGAAAACGAACAGGCCCTGGAGGATGCCCGGGCCATGGTTCAGGAGCAGCGCGACCAGCTGGCTCACACCTCCCGTTTGAGTACCATGGGCGAAATGGCGGCCGGTTTTGCCCATGAGGTTAATCAGCCGCTGACGGCGATCACCAATTATGCCCGTGTGGCCAAGCGCATGATGGGCAAGGAACAGCCCGATCTGGGTTTGCTACAGGAAACCCTGGATAAGGTCGAGGCTCAGTCTCATCGCGCCAGTGAAATCATCCGCCGGATCCGGCGATTCATGAAAAAGCCTGCCACCGGTAAGGAAATACTCTCGGTTCCCGGCTTGCTGGAGGATACCCGCCAGTTTGCGGAAGTCGACATGCGCAACAATGAAGGTGGCATTGAGGTGCAGGTAGAGGATTCGTTGCCGGATGTGCTGGCCGATCCCATACAGGTGCAGCAGGTGGCACTGAACCTGATACGCAATGCGCTGGAAGCGACTCGCAGTGCCGGCGCCTCAACACCGGTGGAAGTGAGTGCCCGCCGTTGTGGCGACCACTGTGTCCGGGTTCAGGTTCGGGACCATGGCATCGGAGTCGCCGAGGAAGCCGAAGAGAAACTGTTTCATCCGTTTCATACCACCAAGGACGAGGGTATGGGCATCGGGCTGGCCACCTGTCGCTCCCTGATTCAGGCTCAGGGGGGCGAAATCGGATACGAGCGGCCGGACGACGGTGGCGCCTGCTTCTGGTTTACCCTGCCTGTTTCTGGAGCCGAGGGAGAACCCTGCGCTCCGGAGGAATAAACGCTACAGCCAGTCGATGCGCCCGGTCAGGTGGGGGGCATCGCCCTTCGCATTCAGTAACTGGAAATCCCAGCCATCCTTTCCAGTCTGCCAGTTGAGCATGGCATTCCCCGGCAGCAGCAGGGGTTTCTTGAACTGGCAACTGGCCCGCACCGGGCCATCCTTCCAACCTTCCTGATTCTCCAGCAGCGCCAGTGCCCGGGCTTTGCTCCACATGCCGTGGGCAATGGCCCGCGGAAAGCCGAAAGCTCTGGCGCTCAAGGCGTGCATGTGGATCGGGTTACGATCGCCGGACACTTTGGCGTATTGCCGGCCCAGGTTTTCCGGGGCCTTGATCGCTTCGGAGAATGGATAGGTTTCCAGCTCCGGTTTCGGTTTTGAGCCGGCTTTACTGTGCCCGTTGGCCATCCGGAACAGGTTGGTGCTGACTTCCTCCCAGACCAGGCGCCCTGAGGCCCTCGCTACCGTCACCAGGTCAAATTCCAGGCCCCGGTCGGTGCGTTGCTGGTTGTCCAGGATGATCCTGAGGTCCAGGTTTTCGCCTGCGGCCAGAGGGCGATGCTGGGTGATGCTGTTTCTCAGATGCACCAATCCCAGCAACGGCAGCGGGAATGCGGGTTCGGTCAGCAGTTTCAGATGCAGGGGGAACGCCAGGATATGCGGCCAGGTCACTGGCAGTCGGGTTCCCGGGTGAAAACCGCAGACCTTCAGATAATCACGGAGGGCGGGGGTGTCCGTTGTAACGCCCAGGAGGCTGGCCTCAAGTCTTGGAATCTGCACCGCTTCCGGGTGGTTCTTTCCGGATTTCGGCAGCAGTGCCTTGCCGTACAGAGGTAAGAGGGCAGGAGGCGTGTGGTGATAAACCAGTGGCGCGGACATCGTAGCGTTCTCCTTGGTCGGCCCGGGGCCGGCGTCCATGTGCATGTCTTGATGGCAATGTGGTTTTATTCTGGGCATTGCCAATTTCTGGTACAACTGTGCGTCTGTGGCCTGATATGCTCTAATGTACGACGAAAGTCTGGCAAACCCGGCCAGATCTGGCATTGACCTGGCGTGCTCCGGGCCCTGTCCGGCGGGTCAAAGTAGTAACCAATAAATAAAAAAGCGGGATACTATGCAGGAACTACGTGATGCAGGCGTGATGCTGCGCCTGATATACGAGGCGATGAAGCGAAGAGGTATTGATACCGACGCCATCTTCAGCCGCCTTGGCGTTAACGAGCAGTACGTATACACGGATCAGCTTAGGACTCCCCACAGCGCCCAGCTCTATTTCTGGCAGGCGGTGGAGGATGTTTCCGGTGATCCTGATGTTGGCTTGCACCTCGGGCCATTGCTCCCCGCCTACAAGGGGCAGGTGCTGGAATACCTGTTCCTGAGCAGTCCGACGTTTGGAGAGGGATTGCGCCGCGCCCAGAATTATCAGCGCTTGCTCAGCGATGCCGCCAACACGGATTTTTTCGTGGCTGGCGATGAAGCCTGCATGGTTCTGGATACCGCCTCAGACGATGTTCGCCGTCTGAAACACTTCAATGAGTGTTTTGTTCAAGGCCTGATTACCTTCTTCAAATCCATTACCGACGGCAATTTCTACCCATCCCGGATTGAGTTCGAGCATGATCGGCAGCAGGGTCAGGACCATGTTCGTGAGGTGTTGGGTTGTGACGTGGTGTTCGGTGCTGAGGAGAACCGGCTTTATTTCCCCGCCGAATTGCTGTCCCATGCATCGCCTCATGCGGAACCCGAACTGTTGGCCCTGCATGAACGCTTCGCCAGTGAGCAGGTGGCCCGGCTCGAGAAGAAGGACATTGTTGGCCAGGTGGAGCGCATCATCGCGGAATTGCTCGATAGCGGCGAAGTCACGCTCGATGCCGTGGCCGAGCGTTTGGGGATCAAGCCCCGGACCCTGCGCACCCGGCTGACCGAGGCCGAGACCAGTTTCAATCAGGTATTGGCGGATTTCCGTTACCGACTGGCGCGGCAGCTACTGGCGACCACCGACGAGTCCATCGACGAGATCGTCTACCTGACCGGCTTTTCCGAACCCAGCACGTTTTATCGGGCATTCAAGCGCTGGTCTGGCATGACACCGATTGAGTACCGCAAGACGGCCCAGGGCAAGGATGCCATGGTTGATGCCATGTAAGTGGCGATTCAGGTAAACCTGAAAAAAGTTTGGGAAAATCGTTGACATAAACGAGGGCCTCTTTATAATGCGCCCTCGTTGTCACAGAGCAGTCGCAAGATAGCTCAGGCAGCTACGCGGAGCGGTAGTTCAGTTGGTTAGAATACCGGCCTGTCACGCCGGGGGTCGCGGGTTCGAGTCCCGTCCGCTCCGCCATTTTTACCTCCCCCTGAAGTATTGTCAGTTTTCCTTGTTCCTCAGAATCTTTCGATGCTCTCCCGGGCTGATGCCATGCCATCGCTGGTATGCCTTGTGGAATGCCGGTGGATTGGCAAAACCAAGTAGCCAGGCAATTTCTGCCAGCGAGCTGTCGGTTTCCTTCAAGTAATCCCATGCCAGTTGTTGGCGGGTATCGTCCAGTAATTGCCGGAATCCACTGCCTTCTTCGGCCAGCTGTCGTTGCAGTGTCCAGGCTGTCAGGCCCATTTTGGCCGCCAGAGCTTCCAGTGACACCTTGCGTCCCACCAGCAGCGGCGCCATGTGATGACGGGCGCGATCGGCAATCCGCCAACCTCGCTGGATTCGCTGCAGTTCCTGTTCGCACAGGCTCACCAGTTTCTCATTCATGCCTCTCTGCGCCTGTGCCGGTACCAGCTCCCAGATTGTGTCCTTGATCTGGATATCGTTTGCCGGAGCCCCGAATTCTACCGGGCATCGGAACCAGCTCTCGAACAGGTCGTCCTGGCCAATGGATGGGTACTCAATGCGGACACGCTCCAGTACATCGTAGCGGCCGGTCATGTGTCGAATCAGTTGGGTCCAGGCGGCCAGCACGGAATCCACCACAAAATAGTTGTAGTGGTTGTAGGGGCGAATGGAATAGAAGCTTACGGTTTTCAGTGCGCGCTGAAAGCTGGGGGCGCCACGGGAATTATGGCTGGTGAGGAGTGAATATCGCACCAGCAATTCAAGCGCCCCGGCGACTGTCCCGGCGGTTTCGGCGGCAAGCCCCGCCATGCCAGCGTCGACCGGGCGAGACAGTGCCCCCATGCGCAGCCCCAGCGCCGGATTCCCCGTGGCTTTGATAGCGGCGTGCCCCAGTCGCATGAATCTTGGGATGCTGATGCGGGCATCAACGGCCGCCTGTTCCGGAGCGCTCAGGTGGAACCGTGCTTTCAGCTGTTCCGGATCTCCGCCTTCGGCAGCAACGGCCCTCAGCAGTACGGAGACATAGAGCAGGCTGATATCGCCCAGGGCATTCCGGGCCGGCGTTCGGGATTTGATCATAGGCTTATTATCAATGTTGTTCAGGGATAATCAAATGTTGTTTTTGGATATTGTTGGCAGTGGTCAGGCTCGGTAGTGTTATGCCCATAACAAATGGGCGTATGTCCCGATACCTGATCAGATGAGGAGAATTCCATGACCACAGCTTCCGGTGAGAGCAAATACCCCAATCTTCTGAAGCCTCTGGATCTGGGCTTTACCACGTTGCGCAACCGTACCCTGATGGGGTCCATGCATACCGGCCTTGAGGAAGTGAAAAACGGTTTTGAACGCCTGGCTGCTTTCTACGCGGAACGCGCCCGTGGCGGCGTTGGTCTTATCGTGACTGGTGGTATTGGCCCGAATACGGAAGGTGCGGTATTCCAGCATGCGGCCAAGATGAATACCGAGGAAGAGTCCGACAAGCACAAGATCATCACCAAGGCGGTTCACGACGAAGGTGGCAAGATCTGCATGCAGATTCTGCATGCTGGCCGCTACGCCTACTCTCCGGAGCTGGTGGCACCCTCTGCTATTCAGGCGCCCATCAACCCTTTCAAACCCAGGGAGCTGGACGAAGCCGGTATCCAGAAGCAGATCGACGATTACGTGAATTGCGCCGCTCTTGCGCAGCGGGCCGGCTATGACGGTGTCGAGATCATGGGTTCTGAAGGTTACTTCATCAACCAGTTTATCGTCGCTCACACCAACCACCGCACCGACCAGTGGGGCGGCAGCTACGAGAACCGTATCCGTCTGCCGCTGGAGATTGTGCGCCGGGTCCGTGAGCGGGTGGGTGAGAACTTTATTATCGTCTACCGGTTGTCCATGCTGGACCTGATTGAAGACGGCAGCACCTGGGAAGAAGTGGTTCACCTGGCCAAGGAAATCGAGAAAGCCGGAGCCACCATTATCAACACCGGTATCGGTTGGCACGAAGCCCGTGTTCCGACCATTGCCACCTCGGTGCCCCGGGCTGCATTTACCAAGGTAACAGCGCGCCTGAAGGGCGAGGTCAGCATTCCCCTGGTGACCACCAACCGGATTAACATGCCGGATGTCGCCGAAAAAGTCCTGGCGGACGGCGATGCCGACATGGTCTCCATGGCCCGGCCGTTCCTGGCCGATGCTGAGCTGGTGCTGAAGGCGGAGCAGGATCGTGCCGACGAGATCAATACCTGCATCGGCTGTAACCAGGCTTGCCTGGACCATACCTTCAGCGGCAAGCTGACCTCCTGCCTGGTCAACCCGCGGGCCTGCCATGAAACCGAGCTGGCTTACGTTAAAACGGCGCAGCCCAAGTCCATCGCGGTAGTCGGTGCCGGCCCTGCGGGCCTGGCGTTTTCCACCGTGGCCGCGGAGCGTGGTCACAAGGTGACCCTGTTTGATGCCGGCAGTGAAGTCGGTGGCCAGTTCAACGTGGCCAAGCGTATTCCGGGTAAGGAAGAATTCTACGAAACCCTGCGTTATTTCCGGAAAATGCTCGACAAGACCGGGGTCGATGTACGTCTGAATACCCGGGTTTCCGCCGAGGAACTCAAAGCGGGTGGTTTCGATGAAGTGGTTCTGGCTACTGGTGTGGAACCCCGCACTCCGGATATCGAGGGCATTGATCGCCCGAACGTTATCGGTTACCTCGACGCCCTGTTGGAGCGCAAGCCGGTGGGCCAGCGAGTGGCGGTGATCGGTGCCGGTGGTATCGGCTTCGATGTGTCCGAGTTTATCGTCCACAAGGGTGCTTCTCCCTCGCTGAACACCGAACACTTCATGAAGGAGTGGGGTGTGGATCTGTCGGTAGAGCATCGTGGCGGTATCCAGGGCGTTACAGCGGAAGTGCCGGCCCCGGCTCGCGAGGTCTATCTGCTGCAGCGTAAAGCTTCCAAGGTGGGCAAGAATCTGGGCAAGACCACGGGCTGGATTCACAGAACCTCGCTGAAGAATCGCCATGTGCAGATGGTGCCGGGGGTGACCTATCGCAAGATTGACGATGAAGGTCTGCACATCACGGTGACGCCGAAAGGCGCAGAGCAGGGTGAGGACAAAGTTCTGCCGGTGGATACCATCATTGTGTGTGCCGGTCAGGAACCTCTTCGCGAGCTGCAGGCGGGTGTCGAGGCGGCAGGCATTCCGGTGCACCTGATTGGTGGCGCCGATGTGGCGGCCGAGCTGGATGCCAAACGGGCCATTAACCAGGGCAGCCGACTCGCTGCGGAGATTTGATCACAAATCGTTGCAGTTTTTCTCTGTGCTTCGGCACTTGTCTGGCTAGACTATGTCGGAAAGTGTTTGAATTGGAACCAAAGGGCGCTGGCGAGCGTCCGGAACTGAGATTCCCGGGGCACGGAGAAGGTTGATGGTAAATGCCAGCCAGGCCGCTGAAGGTTATTCGGCGGTATTTTTTATGGACGGTAGCCAGGTTGCCCGGCAGATGAGGCTGTCGGAATTTGGCGCTTTCCTGGATGGCTATGTCGGTCTGTCAGACCTGGCCGAAACTGATGTCCGGGCGGTTCTCGTCAATCTCAGCTCCGATCTGAATGTGCGTTCTCTGGTGTTCTTCCGCATCTGGTTTGATGAGGAAGGGCGCGCAGACAGCCACTGGAATGTCCCCATTGAAGCGCTGGCTGAGCGGGGCGCCAAAGGCCCCAACATGGGGGGCGGACCCATCCAGCTGGTGTGTCGCAGTCAGTGCCCGGATCCAGAGTTTGCCAATGAACTCTGGGATCCGGATATGACTCCCGGAAACAATCATTTCCAGATGATCCGCAAGGCGGTCGACGCCAATTCCCTCCGTTTCCAGAAAATTGAACCGGAAGAAGAGAATATCCCGGTACTCACCGCCACGGCCGCTCAATCCGACAGCGACAACGGTAGCCGGGACCGCGCGCGTCTGGCTCAGGTGCTGCGTGAGCAGCGGCTCAGAATCAAGACGCTCCAGAGCGTCCATCGGGATTCACTGGCTGACCTTCAGCGTGAGCATCGCAATGAAATGCAGGGGCTGCGCAGTGAGCTGGCGGACCTGGAGCAGCGACACGAACGCCTGAAACTGACCAACGAGCAGTTGAAAAAACGCCTGTCCCAGCGCAATGAGCAATACCTGAGCATGCAGGAGAAAATGGCGGAGGGCAGTGCCGAACAAGGCAGGGAAGATGCCAACGCCAATGCCGAGACGGTGTTGTTGCGGGAACAGTTGGAGCGCAAACAACGGGAGCTGGAATTGCGAGACGACAAGATCGTGGCTCTGGAGCAGGAGAACCATGAACTCCGCCATCGCCAGCCTCCGGAAGATTCCCTGCTGGAGCAGCTGCGCACCCAGGCGGTATTCCTGGTGGGCTACCACCCCGGTGTCGGGCATATTACTTTGCCCTACGAAGACATCGACACTTACTTCGGGAACCCACTGGCCTATGCCGCAGAGCGCTGTGGCATGAATGAGCCAGCCTATCGGGAATGGCTTGCCCACTATGAACACCCCGTATGCAAACATGTTGATGACGAAGGCAAAGCCTGTGGCGAGCCCATCATGCGCGTGACCCAGCCTGCCGAATTCGAGCCCGGACAGGACGATCGCTGCGACCAGCACAAGGACTGACCGGTATCTTTTTTCAGAATCTGCCCGAGTTTCGTTAAACTGTTTCCTGTTTCATTCAGAGACCACGGGACACTTCATGGACCAGTTCAGGAATATCGGCATCGTCGGGCGCATGGGTAGCGTCAAGGTGGTGGAATCTTTACGGCAGCTCAAGCAGTACCTTACCGCCAACAATTACCATGTGATCATCGAGGAAGACACTTCCACCATGATTCCGGGCCATGGTCTGCAGGTGGCCAGCAAGAAGCTCCTGGGTGAGATCTGTGATCTGGTGATCGTGGTCGGGGGCGATGGTAGCCTGCTGGGCGCCGCCAGGGAGTTGGCCAAGTCCAAGATTCCGATTCTTGGCGTGAATCGCGGCCGACTGGGGTTTCTGACCGATATCTCGCCGTCAGATCTTGAAGAGCGCCTGGCCCGGGTTCTTGAGGGCGATTACATCGAAGAGTCCCGGTTTTTGCTGGATGGTCACGTTGAGCGCAATGGCCAGCCATTGGGGTATGGCTCGGCACTCAACGATGTGGTTCTGCATCCGGGCAAATCCACGCGCATGATTGGCTTTGATCTGTTTATCGACGGTCATTTCGTCTACAGCCAGCGTTCAGATGGTTTGATTGTGGCGACGCCGACCGGCTCTACAGCCTACTCCCTGTCGGCTGGTGGCCCGATTATGCATCCGAAGCTGGATGCGGTGGTGCTGGTGCCCATGTTCCCCCACACCCTGAGCAGTCGGCCGATCGTGGTGGATGGTAAAAGCGAGATCAAACTGGTGATCGGCGAAACCAATGAGACCTATCCACAGGTCAGCTTCGATGGTCAGATGAACATTGCCTGTGCCCCGGGGGATATCATCAGAATCACCAAAAAACCATTCAAGATCCGTCTGATTCATCCCACCGATCACAATTTTTACGCGACCTGCCGGGACAAGCTGGGCTGGGCAAGCGAAATAGCAGCGAGTTGATCATGGCGGCAATCAAGACAACCGCACATCGCGGCTACGACGTTATTGGTGACATCCACGGCTGCGCCCATACCCTGGAGCGATTGCTGGAGCAGATGGGGTATCGGAAGCGGAACGGCATTTACCAGCACCCCAGCCGGCAGGCCATTTTTATCGGCGATATTATTGATCGTGGGCCGAGAATCCGGGAAGCGTTGCACCTGGTGCGTGACATGGTGGAACATGGCTTTGCCCGAATTGTCATGGGCAACCACGAGTACAACGCACTGGGTTACTGCACCCGGGCACGGCCAGGCAGCGGCAAGAAATTTCTGCGGGAACACAATGCCCGCCACGATCGGCTGATCAAGGAAACCCTTGAGCAGTTTGATGCGTATCCACATGAATGGAACGAGTTTCTGGAGTGGTTTTATAGCATTCCGCTGTTCATTGATGAGGATGGCTTCCGCGTGGTGCATGCCTGCTGGGATCAGACCCTGATTGATCAGTTCCGCCAGAGCCAGGGCGGCGCCTGTATCGACGAGGATTTCCTGCACGCCTCGGCGGCCATCGAATCCTTTGCCGGGCAGGTGATGGACACCCTGCTGCGCGGAACCGACCTGCGCCTGCCGGAGGGGATGTCGATTACCGGTCGGGATGGCTACGTCCGGCAGTTCTTCCGTACCAAGTTCTGGGCAGACGACCCGCAAACCTATGCAGATGTGGTGTTCCAGCCGGACCCGCTGCCGCCGGAGGTGGCCAGCAGGACTTTGCGCGAGGAGGAGCGCAAGCAGCTGATTACCTATCCACTGGACGCACCACCGGTGTTTGTCGGGCATTACTGGATGGAGGGTGCCCCTGCTCCGCTCAAGCACAATGTGGCGTGTATTGATTTCAGCGCCGTGAAGTATGGCAAATTGGTGGCCTATCGGTTTGATGGGGAAAAAGTGCTCTCTTCGGACAAATTTGTCTGGGTTGATGTTGACCGGCCGGAGCAGCCCGATTACCCGACCAGCGAAGATAGTGTCGCCCGCTAACACCAGAGAGGTAGTTTTGGATAGTCCGTCGTCTTCTCCGATCACTCCTGGCGGCCGCTGGCAGCCGGCGCCCCGTCATGCCCCTTTTGTCATTGGCGTCATCGTGGTTGCCGTGGTGATGGTATGGCTGACCGGCATGGGGCAGAGCAATTTTGCCGCCGCTATGATGATTGTCGACCCCCGGCCGTTCAGCTGGGATACCTTCAGCACACTGGCAGGGCGCCTGGAAGCGCTCTCTATCACCCTTTCGGGAGGCCAGGTCTGGAGGCTGCTGACGCCGGATTTCCTGCATTTCAGCTGGACCCATATCATCTTCAACTCGGTGATGCTCTGGTTCCTGGGCAGTCAGATCGAATGGATGGACGGCCGGCCACGGCTGGTAGGACTGTTTCTGGTCACCAGTCTGGCGTCCAATCTTCTACAGTATCTGGTGTCCGGCCCGCTGTTCGGCGGGCTCTCGGGGGTGGTGTACGGTATTCTCGGTTATTGCTGGTTGAGCCAGCGAAGACTGCCGCGTTTCCAATTCCCGCCGGCACTCGTGACCTTTGCGCTGGTGTGGATGATCATTGGCTTTACGCCAGTGCCGGAGATGATTGGCGTGGGTCGCATGGCCAATGAGGCACACCTGGGCGGTTTTCTGGCCGGGTTGGCGATGGCGGCGATCATGCCTCCTCGTCGATACCGACGCTGAAACAAAAAAAAGCCCCACCAAAAGGTGAGGCTGTTAAAAGAGCTTTTAGCTCCTGATGAGAGAGACCAAATGATACGACCGTTGTCATTTGGTGAATTAATGATAATCGTTATCATTTTTAATTGTCAAACGGTCTTGGCATTTTTTTATATGAAGAAACGTTCAGGAGGCGGGAATGACATACGAAGAACTGATTGAGCGGCTGGACCCGACGGTTTACCGCAACCTGAAACGGGCCATTGAGCTTGGCAAATGGCCAGATGGTCGCGCGTTGACCCGTGAGCAGCGCGCTATCAGCCTGGAAGCGGTGATTTATTATGAAGAGAAGCACAACGTGCCGGAAGAACAGCGAGTGGGATACCTGGACCGTGGCGAGAAAGCCGGTACCGCTTGCGATCCGTCTGTGCAGTTCCGCAAAGATCGCCAGGGCAACAACGATGTGGACCCCGATCAGTTTGTTGAGGTCAAGGTTTGAGCGAATCCATTGATGTAACCGGCCGGCTTCGCAAGATGCCGGTCGAGGCCGGCGACCCGGTGGCCTATAACCTGGCCATCGGCGACAACCGCATTACCCTGAATGACCTTATTGGTCATAAGGTCCGGCTGAATTTTGATGGCGTGATTCGCTGTATTCATTGCGATCGCACCACCAAAAAGAGTTTCAATCAGGGCTACTGCTATCCGTGTTTCCGAAAGCTGGCCGCCTGCGACAGCTGCATCATGAGCCCGGAAAAATGCCACTATCACCTGGGTACCTGCCGGGAGCCGGAGTGGGGCGAGGCCAACTGCATGGTTGAACATGTCGTGTATCTGGCCAATTCCAGCGGCTTGAAAGTGGGTATAACCCGGGCCACCCAGGTACCGACCCGCTGGATTGATCAAGGGGCGGTAACGGCGATACCGATGCTGCGGGTCGCCAGCCGTTACCTGTCTGGTCTGGTAGAAGTAGCGTGCAAGAACCACGTGGCTGACCGCACCAACTGGCGAGCCATGCTAAAGGGTGATGTGCCGGAGCTGGATCTGGTGCAAGAGCGTGAGCGGCTGTTGGACTTGATCGCAGACGACCTGGCGCAATTGCGGGCGCAGCATGGTGAAGACAGCATACGAATTGTGGACGAAGCCACACTTGGGCTGGGTTATCCGGTTCAGGTATGGCCGGCCAAGGTGAAAACCCATAATCTGGACAAAACGCCGGAAGTGGAGGGCTTGCTGGAAGGTATCAAAGGCCAGTATCTGATGCTCGACACCGGTGTAATCAATATCCGCAAATTTACCGGCTATGAAGTCCGGTTCCGGGTTCTTGACTGAATCCGCCATGTCTTTTCTCTGGAGAGTATGAATGCGAACCAACCAGCCACAAACCATTTACCTGAGTGAATACAAGGTTCCTGCGTATCTGGTTGATCAGGTGGATCTGCGTTTTGAATTATTTGAAGACGGCGCACGTGTGCACAGTACCCTGACTGTGCGCCGCAACCCGGATTCCGCGGAGAGCGCTGCCCCTCTGTTTCTGCACGGTGATAGTCTGCAACTGGAATCGGTTTCCCTGAATGGCTCGCCTCTGGGCACTGGTGAGTTCGAAGACCGTGGCGATGCGCTGGTCGTGCCCTCGGTGCCGGAAGAATTCGAGCTGCAGGTAGTCACCTGGATCGAACCTCAGAACAACACCCGGCTGGAAGGTTTGTACAAGTCCTCCGGTATGTTCTGCACTCAGTGCGAGGCGGAAGGATTTCGCTGCATTACCTTCTATCCGGACCGGCCGGATGTCATGGCGCGCTTCCGTACCCGTATCGAGGCAGACAAAAGCGCCTATCCCGTGCTGCTCTCCAATGGTAACCCGGTGGATAAGGGCGAGCTGGAAAATGGTCGCCATTTTGTCACCTGGGAAGATCCGTTCCCCAAGCCGGCTTACCTCTTTGCCCTGGTAGCCGGAGACCTGGTGGAGAAAAAAGACACCTTCACCACCTGTTCCGGCCGCAACATTGATCTGCGCATGTATGTCGAGCCCCGCAACGCGAAGAAGTGTGATTTCGCCATGGATGCCCTCAAGCGTTCCATGCGCTGGGACGAAGAGGTCTATGGGCGGGAGTATGACCTGGATATCTTCATGATCGTGGCGGTGGACGACTTTAATATGGGCGCCATGGAGAACAAAGGGCTGAATATTTTCAACTCTTCCTGTGTCCTGGCCAGTCAGGAGACTGCTACGGACGCCGCCTTCCAGCGCATCGAGGCCATCGTCGCCCACGAATACTTCCATAACTGGTCCGGCAACCGGGTAACCTGCCGCGACTGGTTTCAGCTGAGCCTGAAAGAGGGTTTTACGGTGTTCCGGGATTCCCAGTTCTCTGCCGATATGGGATCGCCGACGGTGAAACGAATAGAGGATGCCACCCTGTTGCGCACAGCACAGTTTGCCGAGGATGCCGGCCCCATGGCCCACCCGGTGCGCCCGGCGTCTTACATGGAAATCTCCAACTTCTATACCCTGACCATCTACGAAAAGGGTGCCGAAGTGGTTCGGATGATCCACAACCTCCTTGGTGACGAGATGTTCCGTAAGGGCAGCGATCTGTACTTCCAGCGCCATGACGGGCAGGCGGTCACCACCGATGATTTTGTTCGCGCTATGGAAGACGCGTCCGGGCGGGACCTGGGCCAGTTCCGGCTATGGTATGAGCAGGCCGGCACGCCGGTGGTTTCGGTGTCTGATGAGTACGACGAGTCGCGCGGTGTCTATCGGCTTACCGTGCGCCAGAGTATTCCTGACACGCCGGGCCAGACCGACAAGAAGCCGCAGCATATTCCGTTTGCGCTCGGGCTTCTGGGCGCTGACGGCCAGCCTCTGCCCTTGCACCTGAGTGGTGAGAGTGGCGAAGCGCCTCTGGAGCGGGTGCTGGAGCTGAGTCAGGCGGAACAGTGCTTTGAGTTTGAGGGCCTGTCAGAGTGCCCGATACCTTCTCTGCTGAGAGATTTTTCTGCCCCCGTGCGGGTGCACTACCCCTGGACGCGGGAACAACTACTGTTCCTGATGAGCCATGATCCGGACGGTTTTAACCGCTGGGACGCAGGCCAGCGCCTGGCCGTGGATGTGATTCAGTCTCTGGTGGGAGAGTTTGAGTCTGCCGGGGTGGAGCCGCGCCTGGTGGATGCCTATCGGTCGTTGCTGCAGGACAGCGAGCTGGATCAGGCTCTGATGGCAAAGATGCTGCAGTTGCCTTCCGAGGCCTATCTCATTGAGCTGGCGGAGCAGGCTGATGTTGCTGCCATTCACCAGGCCCGTGAAAAGGTGCTTGGTTATTTGGCTGAAGGCCTGCGGGATGAACTCATGGCCTGTTATCAGCGTAACGCCGGGCAGGGCGATTACCAGCTGACGCCCGAGGCCATTGCCCGCCGCAGTCTCCGTAACACCGCGCTGGGCTGGTTGCTGCATATTGGTGATCAGGAAGCGCTGGCGCTGGCCAAAGAGCAGTTCCGGGGTGCTGATAACATGACTGACCGGCTCGGCGCACTGCGAGCGTTGGTGAATTCTGATTTCGCGGAAGATCGAACACAGGCCCTGGAAGCCTTTTACAAGCGATTCAGCGACGACCCGCAAGTGGTAGAGTTGTGGTTCTCGGTGCAGGCTTCCAGCGATCGTGCAGGTCAGCTGCCGCAGATACGGCAGTTGCTCGATCACCCGGCGTTTGACTGGAAGAATCCGAACAAGGTGCGCTCTGTCGTGGGTGCCTTTGCGGCCCAGAACCTGGCGGCATTCCACAATCCTGACGGCAGCGGGTATGAATTCCTTGCCGAGCAGGTATGCCGACTGGATGACAGCAATCCCCAGATTGCGGCGCGACTGGTGGCACCGCTGACCCGTTGGCGGAAGTTCGCTCCCGGGTATAGCAAACAGATGAAATCGGCACTGGAGCGGATTCGCGATAAAGCCGAGTTGTCCAGAGACGTGTATGAAGTAGTACACAAGAGCCTGGCAGACTGACGCCGGAGCCTGGCCCCGCGACTGATGCCGTGGGGCCCTTTGTCTGGCTGTGATTGTAAAGCCGTCGTCACAGCCGGATACAAAATCGCACTTTCGGTCGATAGACAATGTTGCCGGATCGGCTAATCTGTCAGAAAGTCTGCGATTGCATCAGACGATAACAAAAAGGCCCACAGAGGCTTCTAGACGGATTTAAGGTTGCACAATGAGATACAACAAAAACGTTTTGTTTGGCGGGTTGCTGGCTCTGTCCTTTGCTGCTTCGCCACTTCAGGCGGCAGTGTCTTCATCCGAGGCAGCGCGCCTTGGCCAGGATCTCACCCCGTTCGGTTCACCCAAGGCCGGTAACGATGCCGGCACCATTCCGGCGTGGGATGGCGGCCTGACGGAGCCGCCGGCTGGCTACGAGGGCAGCGGGCAGCACCATATCAATCCATTCCCCGACGACGAAGTGCTGTTTACCATTACAGCCTCCAACATGGATCAGTACAGCGAGTATCTGACCGATGGCGTCCGGGCGATGCTGGAAACCTACCCGACTACCTTCCGCATACCCGTGTATCAGTCCCGGCGCACCCACGCGGTGCCCGAATGGGTGGCTGAAAACACCCGTAAGAACGCGGTGAATGCCGAGATTGTGGGTGAGGCAGAGGGTATTGAGGGTGCCTTTGGTGGCTATCCTTTCCCGATTCTTCACGGCAATGACGAAGAAAAGGCCTGGCAGGTAATCTGGAACCACCTGACCCGTTGGCGCGGTGTGTCTGTCACCCGGCGCTCCAGTGAGGTGGCGGTTCAGACCAACGGCGACTACAGCCTGGTGACCTCTCAGCAGGAAGCGTTCTTCAACTTCTACAACCCTGAGGGTGGTGAAGAAGATCTGGACAACGTGATCTTCTACTATCTCTCGTTCACTCAGTCGCCACCTCGTCTTGCCGGTGGCGCCATTCTGATTCACGAAACCCTGAACCAGATCATCAATCCGCGCAATGGCTGGGGCTATAACGCTGGTCAACGTCGTGTCCGCCGTGCTCCGAACCTGGGCTACGACTCACCGATTGCGGCCTCTGATAACCTGCGTACCGCTGATGACACCGATATCTTCAACGGTGCCATGGATCGCTATAACTGGGATTACGAAGGTGTTCGGGAAATCTACATTCCCTACAACAATTACCGGATCGGTGAGAAGGGTACGCCTTACTCTGAAATTCTGGGTATGTCCCACCTCAATCCTGATCTGACCCGCTGGGAGCTGCACCGCGTGCACGTGGTCGAAGCGACCCTCAAGGATGGTGAGCGTCACATCTATGGTAAGCGTCGCTTCTATGTGGATGAAGACAGCTGGAACACCGTATTGCTCGACCAGTATGACGGTCGCGGCAATCTCTGGCGTGTGACCATGGGTATTCCCAAGAACTACTACGAGTTGCCGGGGGTTTGGACGGTGCTTGATGTGTATCACGATCTCCAGGCCCGTCGATATCACGTGTTGGGTCTGGATACCGAAGAGCCGAATACCCGTGTATTTACCAATGATGTACCAAACACACGGTACTTCTCGCCAGCTTCTTTGCGCAGGCGAAGCGTACGCTGAGGCTTCGGCGCCGGTTTGATCCGGCGCCTGAGGCCACAAGCAGGATGTCGACCGGCGGCCCAGGGGGCTGCCGGTTTGTTTGCGAAGGCTGCTGCCAGTCGTGCAGCAGGCGCATCAGGATTTAACCAACGTAAAGGCAATCTGAATGGCTAAAAGGTTCATGTGCGAGACACTGGGAACTGCCTGCCTTGGCCTCTCTATGGCACTGGCAGCTCCAGCGGCATTTGCACTCGCGGATATTATCGAGACACCGGCGAGGCCAACAGAACTGGCTCCCCAGTCACTACTGACCGACGCAACCCGCGCAGGCGATCGAATCGTGTCAGTGGGTGAGCGTGGGCACGTAATCTATTCTGACGATCAGGGCCAGTCGTGGACGCAGGCCGAAGTGCCGGTGGCGGTCACTTTGACCGCCGTTGATTTTGGCACCGAGCAGCATGGCTGGGTGGTTGGCCACAGCGGTGTTGTGCTGCATTCCAGCGATTCCGGGGAGACCTGGGAGCTGCAGCTCGATGGTATTCAGGCCGCCGAGCTGGTGATTGCCAGCAAGGAAGACCAGATTGCTGAGCTGGAAGAGCGCATTGAACAGGCTCCGGAAGAAGAGAAGGCTGACCTGGAGTGGGCGCTTGACGATCTGTTCTTCGCCCTCGAAAACACCCAGGCAGATATGGAAATCGGGCCGGTTAACCCGTTCCTTGATGTCTGGTTCGAAGACGAGAACCACGGTTTTGTGGTGGGTGCCTATGGCATGATTCTGCGAACCCAGGATGGTGGGCAGACCTGGGAAGACTGGGCGCCGAAACTCGATAACCCAACCAACTTCCACTACAACAGCATTACCGAGGTAGCCGGTGGCGCGCTGGTGGTGGTCGGTGAAGCTGGTCAGATTCACGTTTCTGTTGACGGCGGCGAATCCTGGGAGAAGCGGGAAAGCCCATACGATGGCTCCCTGTTTGGCGTCACCGGAACCGGACGGGTGAACGAGGTGCTGGCGTTCGGGTTGCGGGGCAACACTCTGCTGTCGACCGATCTTGGCCGTAGCTGGACCATGGTGCCCAATGAGGGCGGCGCCACCCTGAATAACGCGGCGGTGGCCGAGGATGGACGCATTACCCTGGTGGGAAATGGCGGCGCAGTGCTGATGAGCACCAACAATGGTGAAAGCTTCCGCCCCTACTTCCGCAATGACCGGGAAGGTGTCATGGGTGTGGTTCCATTGCCGGGAACCAATCTATTGCTGGTCGGCGAAGGCGGTGTTGAGATTACCGACGCTCGCGGCCGGAACCTGAATTAACGCCCTGGTGTGGCATCAACGGATTAATGGATAGAGGGGTTTTTTAATGTCTGACCCGATGCATGACAGGGGTGAACATTACCTGACAACGCCCAAGGCGGAACCGTTCCTTGAGCGTTTACTTTTCAACAACCGGGCGCTGATCCTGGTCGCCTTTTTTGTGCTGACGCTGTTTCTTGGCTACAACGCCATCAAAATTCAGCCGGATGCCAGTTTTGAGCGGATGATTCCGCTGGAACATCCGTACATCGTCAATATGCTGGATCACCGGGACGACCTGGACAACCTGGGTAACTTTGTCCGGATTGCGGTTGCCGTGGAAGAAGGAGATATCTTTACTGCCGAATATATGGAAACCCTCAAGCAGATCACCGATGAGGTGTTCTATCTGAATGGGGTGGACCGTTCCGGCCTGAAAACCTTGTGGACATCGAACGTTCGCTGGGTAGAGGTTACCGAGCAGGGCTTCCAGGGCGGTACGGTTATTCCGGATGGCTACGATGGCTCCCGGGAGAGCCTGGAGCAGTTGCGCCAGAACGTATTGCGTTCGAACGAAGTGGGTCGTCTGATATCAGACAACTTCAAATCCACGATTGTGTATGCGCCACTGTATGAGAAAAATCCGGAAACCGGCGAGGCTCTGGATTACGCAGCATTCTCCCGTGAGCTGGAAGAGAAGATCCGGGAGAAGTACGAAGCACAGAATCCGAACGTCAATATTCACATTGTTGGTTTCGCCAAGAAAGTCGGTGACCTGATTGAGGGCATCGGCTCCATTGCCTGGTTTGCCGGCATTACCATTCTGCTGACCACGCTGCTGCTGTTCTGGTATTCCCGCTGCATCGCCGGAACACTGGTGCCGATCTTTACCTCAATCATTGCCGTGTTCTGGCAGTTGGGGGCCCTGCGGCTGCTGGGCTATGGCCTGGATCCATACTCGGTACTGGTGCCGTTTCTGGTGTTCGCGATCGGTATCAGTCATGGTGTTCAGATCGTTAATGCCATGGCGGTTGAGTCGGCCAAAGGTTTCGATGCCGTCACCTCAGCACGTCTGGCGTTCCGGGCTCTTTATATTCCGGGCATGCTGGCGTTGATTTCTGACGCTGTCGGCTTCCTCACGCTGGTGTTTATCGAAATCGACGTTATTCGTGATCTGGCTGTGGCGGCCGGTCTGGGTGTGGCGTTCGTCATTATCACCAACCTGGTGCTGCACGTTCTGATCATGTCTTACATCGGCATCTCCAAAGGCGGTGTCCAGCATGTTCAGAATCATGGTGAAAAGCAGGACCGCAAGTGGCGGGTCATGTCCTACTTCTCCCATCCGGGGGTTGCGCCGATTTCCCTGCTGATCGCGGTGATCGGCCTGGGGCTGGGCATGTACTACAAGCAGGACCTGAAAGTGGGGGACCTGGACCAGGGTGCGCCCGAATTGCGCCCGGATTCCCGCTACAACAAGGATAACGCCTACATCATCAACAATTATTCCACCAGTGCAGACGTGCTTGTGGTGATGGTGAAGACCCCGGAAGAACAATGTACCCAGTACAACGTACTCCGGGCCATGGACAGTCTGCAGTGGGAGCTGCAGAACACTCCGGGTGTGCAGAGCTCCGCCTCCCTGGCTGATGTCTCCAAGCTGGTTACCAAGGCTCTGAACGAGGGTAACTGGAAGTGGTACGAGATTTCCCGCAACCAGACCATCATCAATGCCTCCATTCGTGACGCGCCGGCAGGTTTGATTAATACCAACTGCAGTCTCACGCCGGTTCTGGTGTTCCTGGAAGATCACAAGGCGGAAACTCTGGAAACGGTAGTCGAGCGGGTCGAACAGTTCGCCGATGCCAACAGCAACGAAGAGCATACCTTCCTGCTGGCAGCTGGTAACGCCGGTATCGAAGCGGCGACTAACGAGGTGATCTCGAACGCCAAGGACATGATGCTGCTGCTGGTGTATGGCGTAGTGAGTTTGCTCTGCTTCCTGACCTTCCGCTCCATCAGGGCTGTGGCCTGTATTGTGATTCCGCTGGGCCTGACCTCCATCCTGTGTGAGGCGATCATGGCGGTGTCCGGTATCGGTATCAAGGTGGCCACGCTGCCGGTGATTGCGTTGGGTGTGGGTATCGGTGTGGACTACGGTATCTATATCTACAGCAAACTTGAAAAGTTCCTGCTGGAGGGCAAGACGCTGCAGGAGGCGTACTATGAAACCCTGCGCTCCACCGGTAAGGCGGTTATCTTTACCGGTGTGACTCTGGGTCTTGGTGTTGTGACCTGGATATTCTCTCCGATCAAGTTCCAGGCGGACATGGGCTTCCTGCTGTTCTTCATGTTCCTGTGGAACATGGTAGGGGCAATCTGGCTGCTGCCGGCCCTGGCGAGATTCCTGCTTCGCCCGGACAAGATGCTGGCGAAAGCACGGGCTGCGAAGTCCTGAAAATCGCCCTGAACCAGCAAAAAAGCCCGCCTGTGCGGGCTTTTTTGTTGATAGGTCAGCTGGTTAGCGTGCTAATCCTTCCTTTATTTATGGCCAGAAGTGTTCTATGTTCTAGAACGAACCGGATGTTTGCCCGTATACCCGTGCGGGTAATCGACTATAACTATCAAGAAAAGGAAGAGCACACATGACACTGAAACTCAAAGCGTCCGCTTTTGCCGTTGCAGCCGCCGTGAGCCTGGGTGCCGCGTCCTCTGCGGTTTCCGCGCAGGAACAGCGCTTCGTGACCATCGGTACCGGTGGTGTTACCGGCGTTTATTATCCGGCGGGTGGCGCTATCTGTCGCCTGGTGAATATGGATCGCAAGGAGCATGGTATCCGTTGCTCGGTTGAGAGTACCGGTGGCTCCGTTTACAACCTGAACGCCATTCGCCAGGGCGAGCTGGATCTGGCTGTTGCCCAGTCCGACTGGCAATACCACGCCTACAATGGCACCAGCCAGTTTGAAGATGCGGGCAAAAACGAGAAGCTGCGTGCGGTCTTCTCGCTGCACCCTGAGCCGTTCACCGTGGTTGCCAGCAAAGGTTCCGGCATCAAGACCTTTGAAGACCTGGAAGGCAAGCGCGTGTCTGTGGGTAATCCGGGTTCTGGCCAACGCGCCACAGCAGAAGTGCTGATGGATGAAATGGGCTGGACCATGGATAAGTTCTCGCTGGCGGCTGAGATCAAGGCTGCCGAGCAGTCCCAGGCGCTGTGCGATGGCAACATTGACGCTTTCTTCTACACCGTTGGCCACCCCTCCGGTGCCATCAAGGAAGCCACCACGTCCTGTGACAGTGTAATTGTTGCCGTTGACAACAAGGCGACGGAAGCGTTGATCAAGGAAAACCCCTACTACCGTAAGGCAGTGATTCCGGGTGGTATGTACCGTGGTTCCGACGAAGATGTAACTACCTTCGGTGTGGCTGCTACGTTCGTTTCCTCAACTGACGTTCCGGAAGATGTCGTGTACGAAGTGGTCAAGGCCGTGTTCGAGAACTTCGACAGCTTCAAGCGTCTGCACCCTGCCTTCGGCAACCTGAAGAAAGAAGAAATGGTCTCTGATGCCCTGAGTGCGCCGCTGCACCCGGGCGCGGCCAAGTACTATCGCGAGGCTGGCCTGATCGACTGATCGGCCAGGAATATCAACAGAGCGGGCTGAGGCCCGCTCTGTTGATTCAGTAAGGTTATTTCCCATCACAGGAACATTCTATGGCAAAGAATGACCCCGGTACCGGGGCGGGAGTTGATGCCAGCAAGGTAGAACAGGTATTGCAGACCGAAACCGGAGGCCGGGCGCTGACCGGGCCTGCAGCGGTTATCCTGTTCATCGTTCCGGTGTGCTGGTCGTTGTTCCAGCTCTGGATTGCATCACCCCTGCCGTTCATTCTGAATTTCGGAATATTCAACTCCACCGAAGCGCGGTCAATTCACCTGGCGTTTGCGGTGTTTCTCGCTTTCTCGGCATTCCCGATGATCAAGGGGGTGCATGCCAACAAGGTCCCCCTATACGACTGGGTACTGGCTTTGGCTGCTGCGTTTGCGGCTTCCTATCTTTATGTTTTTTATGATGCTCTTTCGCAGAGGCCGGGGGCACCAACCACCATGGATCTCTGGGTGGCGTTGGGTGGCCTGGTATTGCTGCTGGAAGCTACCCGGAGGGCCCTTGGGCTCCCGCTGACTGTTGTTGCGGCGGTTTTTATTGCCTATTCACTGGCCGGCCCTTACATGCCGGATGTGATTTCTCATAAAGGCGTGAGCCTGAACAAGCTGGCTTCCCACCAATGGCTCGGAACCGAGGGGGTATTCGGGGTTGCTCTTGGGGTATCTACCAGCTTTGTTTTCCTGTTTGTGTTGTTCGGTGCCTTGCTTGAGCGGGCGGGAGCCGGTAACTACTTTATCAAGGTGGCTTACGCCATGCTGGGGCATATGCGCGGAGGCCCGGCCAAGGCGGCGGTGGTTTCCAGTGGTCTGAGTGGGGTGATTTCCGGCTCCTCCATCGCCAATGTGGTGACCACCGGTACCTTCACCATTCCCCTGATGAAACGGGTCGGTTTCCCGGCTACCAAAGCCGGCGCGGTTGAAGTGGCTGCGTCCACCAACGGCCAGCTTACCCCGCCCATCATGGGGGCCGCGGCCTTCCTGATGGTCGAGTACGTGGGGATTTCCTATCTCGAGGTGATCAAGCACGCCATTCTGCCGGCACTGATTTCCTATGTTGCCCTGATTTACATCGTCCATCTGGAAGCCTGCAAGCTGAAGATGGAAGGGGTAGAGCGGCTGAATCGTCCAACCCTGGCCCAGCGCATGCTGAACTGGGTGGTCATTCTGATTGGCCTGATCGTACTGACCTTCGCGGTTTATTACGGGGTTGGCTGGACCAAAGGGGTGTTGGGTGAGGCCGCGCCCTGGGTGCTTGGGCCGATTCTGGTGATGATATATGTCGGCCTGGTAGGTTATGCCACCCGCTTCCCGGAGCTGGAGGAAGACGATCCCAATAAAGAAATGAACGAGTTGCCAGAGGTAGGCCCCACCGTTAAAACCGGACTCTATTATCTGCTGCCGGTGGTGGTGCTGGTCTGGTGTCTGACGGTTGAACGCTTTTCGCCCCAGCTGTCTGCCTTCTGGGCGACCTTGTTCATGATCTTTATCGTTATTACCCAGCGGCCGCTGAAGGCCTTTTTCCGCAAGCATGGCGGATTGGTTTCTGAGTTCACCGGCGGCATCAGTGATTTGTTCCATTCGCTGGCGACCGGCGCCAGGAACATGGTGGGTATCGGCGTTGCGACAGCAACGGCCGGCATCGTAGTTGGTACGGTGACGCTGACCGGTATCGGCCTGGTGATGACTCAGTTCGTGGAATTCCTGTCTGGCGGAAATCTGCTGCTGATGCTCATCTTCACTGCTGTGATCAGTCTGATTCTGGGGATGGGATTGCCGACAACCGCCAACTACATTGTGGTTTCCACCTTGATGGCGCCGGTTATCGTAACCCTGGGGGCCCAGAATGGCCTGATCGTTCCGCTGATTGCGGTGCACCTGTTCGTGTTCTATTTCGGGATACTGGCGGATGATACGCCGCCCGTGGGGTTGGCCGCCTACGCGGCGGCGGCAATCTCAGGGGCAGACCCGATCCGAACGGGTGTCCAGGGTTTTACCTACGATATTCGAACCGCCATCCTGCCGTTCATGTTCATCTTCAATACGCAGCTGTTGTTGATTGGCCTGACTGGCTGGTTTGATCTGCTGGTTACGGTGTTCAGTGCCGTCACGGCCATGCTGGTGTTCTCGGCGGCAACTCAGGGCTTCTGGTTCACCCGGAGCCGGAAGTGGGAAACCCTGTTGTTGTTGCTGATTACCTTCACCATGTTCCGGCCCGGTTTCTGGTGGGACATGATCTATCCGCCGAACGAAGAGCGGCCGGGGACCGCCGTTATGGAATACGTGGCGGATGTGCCTGCTGATGGTGAGGTGGTGCTGAAGGTGTCAGGCATGGCGCTGGATGGCAGTGATGTCACCACCTACGTCGAGCTTGAGATCCCTGGAGGTGAAACCGCGCAGGAGCGCCTGGCGGGTGCAGGCCTGGAAGTGTCAGAGCAGGGCGGTGATCTGGTGGTGGATTTCGTCAACTTTGGCAGTGCTGCGGAAGATGCCGGTATCCAGTTTGGCTGGACCATTGATGCAGTCCAGATTGAGCTGGAGCGGCCACCAAAAGAGTTGATGTTTATCCCGGCACTGTTACTGTTGGGCCTGGTCGCTTTCGGACAGCTCAGGCGCAAGGCGCGGGAGGATGCTCAACCCCAGCCGGCCTGATTGGCTTCGGCTCCGTAAAAACCCGGCGTTGCTGCCGGGTTTTTTTCTGTTAGACTCGCCCTCAAATCCGGCTCGCGGTTTGTGTCGCGCAGCCCGGCAACCAAGTGATCTTTGGTATAGATCACCGCTGAGAAACCACGAGGAGATCATCATGCCCGTCATTACCCTGCCAGATGGCAGTCATCGCAGTTTTGCTGAACCCGTAACCGTACACGACGTTGCCGCAGACATTGGCGCGGGCCTGGCCAAAGCGGCCCTGGCCGGAAAGGTTAACGGAAAGCTTGTGGATACCAGCCACCTGATTGAAAACGATACAGAGCTGGCGATTGTGACGGAGCGTGATGAAGAAGGCGTGGATATTATTCGCCACTCCACTGCTCACCTGATGGCCATGGCGGTTCAGGAGCTGTTCCCTGGCGCCCAGGTCACCATCGGTCCGGTAATCGAGAACGGCTTCTACTACGACTTCAAATATGAGCGCCCGTTTACCAACGAAGACATGGCGCGTATCGAGAAGCGCATGGAAGAGCTGGCCAAGCAGGATCTGCCGGTATCCCGTTCCATTATGTCCCGGGACGAAGCGATCAAGCTGTTTAACGAGATGGGCGAGGAGTACAAGGTTCGCATCATCGAGGATATTCCGGGAGAGGAAGACCTGTCGTTCTATCGTCAGGGCGACTTCATCGATCTTTGCCGTGGTCCTCACGTGCCCAGCACCGGTAAGCTCAAGGCCTTCAAGCTGACCAAGGTGGCCGGGGCCTATTGGCGTGGCGATACCAGCAATGAGCAGTTGCAGCGTATCTACGGTACGGCCTGGGGTAACAAGAAAGACCTCAAGGCCTACCTGCACCGCCTGGAAGAAGCTGAAAAAAGGGATCATCGCAAGATTGGCAAGAAGCTGGGCCTGTTCCACATGCAGGAAGAAGCCCCGGGTATGGTGTTCTGGCATCCGGATGGCTGGTCCCTCTATCAGGAGGTGGAACAGTACATGCGTGCCCAGCAGCATAAGCATGGCTACAAGGAGATCAAGACACCTCAGGTGGTGTCGCGGACCCTGTGGGAAAAGTCCGGCCACTGGGACAAGTTCAAGGACGACATGTTTACCACTGAGTCCGAGAAGCACGATTACGCCATCAAGCCCATGAACTGTCCGTGTCACGTGCAGGTGTTTAATCAGGGGCTGAAAAGCTACAAGGATCTGCCACTGCGCCTGGCCGAGTTTGGCTCCTGTCACCGGAATGAAGCTTCTGGCGCGTTGCATGGCCTGATGCGGGTGCGTGGTTTTACCCAGGATGATGCCCATATCTTCTGTGAGGAAGATGCTATCCAGGAAGAAGTGTCTGCATTTATTGCCATGTTGCACGAGATATATGCAGACTTCGGCTTCAGTGAAATTCTTTACAAGCTGTCCACCCGCCCTGAAAAGCGGGTAGGGTCGGACGAAGTCTGGGACAAAGCCGAGGCAGCGCTCGAGCAGGCGCTGAACCGTGAAGGGGTTGACTGGGAGCTGTTGCCGGGCGAAGGTGCCTTCTACGGCCCGAAGATCGAATTTTCTCTGAAAGATTGCCTCGGTCGGGTATGGCAGTGTGGTACCATCCAGGTCGACTTCTCGATGCCGGGTCGTCTGGGGGCGCAGTATGTGGCCGACAATTCCGAGCGCAAAACGCCGGTTATGCTGCATCGGGCTGTACTGGGTTCCTTTGAGCGCTTCATCGGTATCCTGATCGAGGAGTACGAGGGTGCTTTCCCGACCTGGCTGGCACCGACACAGGTTGCTGTCCTGAATATTACCGATAAACAGCGTGATTACTGTCAGAATCTGGCCAAAAAACTGGATTCTTTAGGCTATCGGGTTAATGCTGACTTGAGAAACGAGAAGATCGGCTTTAAAATCCGCGAGCATACTCTAAATAAGGTTCCCTATCTGGTTGTTGTTGGCGATAAAGAAATCGAGAACAACGCCGTTGCCGTCCGGACACGTAAGGGCGAAGACCTGGGAACCATGTCGGTCGACGATTTTGAAAAGCTGCTTGCAGCGGACGTCGAGCGCAAAGGTAGAACCAAAACGGAGATCTGATTATTAAACAGCGAGCGAATCGGGGTGGGCGCGCACCCAAGGCGCCTATCAATGAGAACATTGACGCAACTGAAGTCCGACTGATTGATGCCGAAGGCAATCAGGTCGGGATTGTTCCGATCGAAGACGCCCTGCGTATGGCGGAAGAGGCGACCCTGGATCTGGTGCAGGTTACGGATTCCGATCCGATCGTCTGTAAGATAATGGACTACGGCAAGAAGATCTTTGAAGAGAAAAAGGCCAAGGCGGCTGCCAAGAAAAAGCAGAAGCAGACGCAGGTCAAAGAGCTGAAGTTCCGACCAGGAACGGAAGAAGGGGATTATCAGGTCAAACTACGCAACCTGGTACGTTTCCTTGAGAACGGGGACCGCGGCAAGATCACAATCCGGTTCCGTGGACGTGAGATGGCTCACCAGGAAATTGGTATGAAGCTCATGCAGCGGATTGAGGAAGATGTGGCAGAAATAGCCCAGGTTGAGATGCGGCCGAAAATGGAAGGCCGGCAGATGACCATGGTTATCGCACCCCGCAAGAAGAAGTGAACCTGATCCCGTGACGGGTCCCCCGCATTAGCGGGGGATTTGTCGTTCAGGGGCACAATTGTTTATCCAAAATAGAATGCGGAGTTTTAAAAATGCCGAAGATGAAAACCAAGAGCGGAGCTACCAAGCGGTTCAAGAAGACCGCCACTGGCTTCAAGCACAAGCAGTCCTTCACCAGCCACATCCTGACCAAGAAGAGCCCGAAGCGTAAGCGTCAGCTGCGCGGTACCAAGCTCATCGCCAAGTCGGACGTAGCGTCTATCAAGCGCATGACCGCGTGCTGATTCAGCCGCGCGAATCATTCCTTAGAAAGTAAAGGTAGAAGGATTAAAGTATGGCTCGTGTAAAGCGTGGCGTGGTAGCACGTCGTCGTCACAAGAAGATTCTCAATCAGGCCAAAGGTTACTACGGTGCCCGTAGCCGTGTTTACCGCGTTGCCAAGCAAGCGGTTATCAAGGCCGGTCAGTATGCCTACCGTGACCGTCGCAACCGTAAGCGTGCATTCCGCGCTCTGTGGATTGCCCGTATCAACGCTGGCGCCCGTGCAAACGGTCTGTCTTACAGCCGTCTGATCGCTGGTCTGAAGAAGGCGAATGTTGAAATCGATCGTAAGGTTCTGGCTGATCTGGCCATGAACGAACAGCAGGCGTTTGCCGCTGTTGTTGAGAAGGCCAAAGCGTCCCTGTGATCGCTTAAGCTCTTTCATCGATTGCTGATCGATCCGGGCGCCCCATGTTTCATGACGGCGCCTTCTGATAGGGGAAGGGCACGCTCTTCCCCTATTTTTGTTTTAACCTACCCCATTTCTGGTTTGGAGCAGGGTCAATGGAAAACCTGGAGCAACTGGTTCAGGACGGGTTGAATGCCGTAGAAAAGGCCGACAACCTGCAGGCGCTTGATCAAATTCGTGTGGAATACCTCGGCAAAAAGGGTGTGATTACCCAGCAGGCAAAAACTCTGGGCAAGCTCTCTGCGGAGGAGCGCCCTGCGGCCGGCCAGAAGATCAATGAAGCCAAGGGGCAGGTGGAGCAAGCCATCAACGCACGGCGGGCAGATCTTGAGAAAGCGGCCATTGAAGCCAGGCTTGCGGCGGAATCCATTGACGTAACACTGCCGGGAAGGGGGCAGGACCTGGGTGGTTTGCATCCGGTAACCCGCACCCTGCAGCGCATTGAGGAAATCTTTGCCCGTGCCGGTTATAGCGTAGAGCAGGGGCCTGAAATCGAAGACGATTACCACAACTTCGAAGCTCTGAATATTCCCGGGCACCACCCGGCTCGTGCCATGCACGATACTTTCTATTTCAATCCGGGTACCTTGCTTCGTACCCACACCTCGCCGGTACAGATCCGGACCATGGAGGCAGGCAAGCCACCGTTCCGCATGATCTGCCCCGGACGGGTCTATCGCTGTGATTCCGATATGACTCACACCCCTATGTTCCATCAGGTGGAAGGTCTGCTGGTGGAGAAGAATGTCAGCTTCGCGGACCTGAAAAGCACGGTGGAGGAATTCCTCAGGGTTTTCTTTGAGCGGGATCTGAAAGTTCGCTTCCGTCCCTCCTACTTCCCGTTCACCGAACCATCGGCGGAAGTGGATATTGAATGGGGACGTGAGCCGGATGGCAGCATCAAGTGGCTGGAAGTGATGGGCTGCGGCATGGTGCATCCGAAAGTGTTCGAATATTGCGGTATTGATTCCGAGGAATATCGCGGGTTTGCTTTTGGTCTGGGTGTCGAGCGCCTGGCCATGCTTCGTTATGGAGTAAAAGACCTGCGTATGTTCTTCGAAAACGACCTGCGTTTCCTTCGTCAGTTCCGTTGATACGACACCAGGAATTGGCGTAACAGGCTCAGAATCAACCGAATCAGGACAGGACCAGGATAATGAAATTCAGTGAACAGTGGCTGCGCGAGTGGGTAAACCCGAACATTGGCTCTCAGGAGTTGATGGACCAGATCACCATGGCGGGGCTGGAAGTCGACGGCTTTGAGACCGTGGCTGGCGAATTTTCCGGCGTGGTTGTGGGTGAGGTTATTTCCGTTGCGCCCCATCCGGATGCCGACAAGCTGCGGGTATGTCAGGTGAGCAATGGCGAGCAGACCGTGCAGGTGGTCTGTGGTGCCCCCAATGTTCGCGACGGGCTGAAGGTGCCTTTTGCCGAGGTGGGCGCTGTGCTGCCCGGCAATTTCAAGATCAAGAAAGCCAAGCTCCGGGGTCAGCCCTCCGAGGGTATGCTGTGTTCGGAATCCGAGCTGGGCTTGTCAGATAACCATGACGGCCTGATGGAGCTCCCGGAGGATGCCCCGGTTGGGCAGCCGGTGGTTGACTATCTGAAGCTGAATGACATCACCATTGATGTGGATCTGACCCCGAATCGCAGCGACTGTCTGTCCATCAAGGGCCTGGCCCGGGAAGTGGGCGTGTTGAACCGCCTGGTCACCAATGCGCCTTCCATTCCGCACGTGGAAGCGGTGCACTCGGAAGTGCCTGATATCCGGGTGGAAGCCCCTGAGGGTTGCCCCCGTTATCTGGGGCGTGTTCTGCGAAACGTCAATCTGCAGGCAGAAACGCCGCTCTGGATGCAGGAGAAGCTGCGTCGTTCCGGTATCCGTTCCATTGATGCGGCGGTGGATGTCACCAACTACGTCATGCTGGAACTGGGCCAGCC
Organism: Marinobacter sp. MBR-105; assembly: GCF_053628895.1. Taxonomy (NCBI): domain Bacteria; kingdom Pseudomonadati; phylum Pseudomonadota; class Gammaproteobacteria; order Pseudomonadales; family Marinobacteraceae; genus Marinobacter; species Marinobacter sp. MBR-105. The sequence goes on from NZ_JBRJHG010000015.1 coordinate 107,749, forward strand.
CATGCATGCCTTTGACCGGGATGAGATCAAAGGTGGGATTGTTGTGCGTATGGCTGGCTCGGGCGAAAAGCTGGTATTGCTGGACGGTCAGGAGGTCGAGCTTACTCCGGAAACGCTGGTGATTGCCGACCACGAGAAGCCAGTGGCCATTGCCGGTGTGATGGGGGGCGAGCATTCCGGGGTGAGTGAGAAAACCCGGGATCTGGTGCTTGAATCCGCCTATTTTGACCCGATCACGCTGGCCGGCAAGGCTCGTCAATATGGCTTGCATACAGATGCCTCCCACCGTTTTGAGCGGGGCGTGGATTATGAGCTGGCACGGGATGCCATGGAGCGGGCAACCGGTCTGCTGATGGCTATTGTCGGGGGTGAGCCCGGCGAAATTGTCGAAGTGGCCAGCAAGGAACACCTGCCAAAGGCGCGGGTGATTGATCTGCGTGAGCAGCGCCTGGCGGATGTGTTGGGGCTTAGAATTGACCGCACTACCGTTGAAGAGATTCTCAGCCGGCTTGGCCTGCACATCGACAAGCTGTTGAAAGACGGCTGGCGTATCAGTGTGCCCAGCTTCCGGCCGGATATTTCCATCGAAGAAGACCTGATCGAAGAGGTCGGTCGCATTTTTGGTTATAACAATCTGCCGGTCACCGAGCCAACCGGCTCGCTTGGGCTGCGGGCCCGGGAAGAAGCGGTTCGGCCGCTGTCTGCTGTGCGTAACTTTTTCGTCGCCCAGGGCTACCAGGAAGCGGTGACCTACAGCTTTGTTGATCCCAGGGTTCAACAGCTCGTGGATCCGGAACGTGAGGGGATTGCGTTGGCCAATCCCATCTCGTCGGATCTTTCGGTGATGCGCACGACGCTGTGGAGCGGCCTGCTTAAAACCGTGGGCTACAACCAGAACCGGCAGCAGCCCCGTATTCGCCTGTTTGAGACCGGTTTGCGATTCGTTCAGGATGCCGATGGCATCAGTCAGCAGCCGATGCTGGCAGGGGTGGTGGTTGGTAACCAGAATCCTGAAAACTGGGTAAACGGTCGCAGAACCACGGATTTCTTTGATGTAAAAGGGGAATTGGAAAGCCTGTTCCGACTGCTTGGCATCGAGGTTGATTTTATTGCCAGCCAGCACCCTGCGCTGCATCCGGGCCAGACGGCGGAACTGTTGAGGGATGGCGAGCATGTGGGCTGGCTGGGTGCACTGCATCCACAAGTTCAGAAAAATCTTGAACTTAATGGCACGATCCTGATGTTTGAGCTATTCTTGAATTCGATCGTTGCCGGTTATGTGCCTAATTTCAAAGATATTTCAAAATTCCCGGAAGTTCGCCGGGATTTGGCTATCATTATCGGGAGCGATGTGGCGTTCGCCCAGGTAGAACATGTGGCCCGTAAACATGCTGGCGAGCACCTCACGGCGTTGCGTGTGTTTGATGTCTATGAAGGTGAAAGCCTGGGTGAGGGTAACCGAAGCCTGGCTCTGAGCCTGTTCTGGCAGCATCCTGAACGCACGCTTAACGAGGACGAAGTGCATTCGCTCTTCAACGGGGTTATCGATGCCCTTAAAGAAGAGTTGGGGGCAACACTGAGGAGTTGACAGATGGCGGCTTTGACGAAAGCGGACATGGCGGAGCGCTTGTACGAGGAGTTGGGGCTTAACAAGCGGGAAGCCAAGGAAATGGTGGAAGCTTTCTTCGACGAAATCAGAGGCGCACTCAGCCACAACGAGCAGGTGAAGTTGTCGGGTTTCGGCAACTTCGATCTCAGGGACAAGAAGCAGCGACCGGGACGGAACCCGAAAACGGGTGAGGAAATTCCCATCAGTGCACGGCGCGTAGTTACGTTTCGACCAGGTCAGAAACTGAAGCAGAAAGTAGAAGCGTATGCTGGAACCCAGTCATAACAATGAGCTCCCGGTTATTCCGGGGAAGCGTTATTTCACCATTGGTGAAGTAGCCGAGCTATGTGCGGTCAAGGCGCATGTGTTGCGCTATTGGGAGCAGGAATTCCCGCAGCTGTCGCCGGTCAAGCGCCGGGGCAATCGCCGTTACTATCAACGCGCGGATGTGATCACCATCCGCCAGATCCGCAGCCTGCTGTACGATCAGGGCTACACCATTGGTGGTGCCAAACAGAAGCTCAGCAGCAGCGAAGTGAAGGATGATACCTCACAGTACAAGCAGTTGATCCGTCAGATGATCACCGAGCTTGAGGAAGTGCTGGATGTGCTGAACACGCCGGTGCGTTGAGGCAGCCGTAAGCCTGTCTGCATTGAAGAACGACAAAAGGCCAGAGTGGCGCGAGCTGCTCTGGCCTTTGTGTTTCTGGAGCTTGCAGGCCTATTTTGTTTTGCAGGTCTTGATGCCGAGCAGGGAATAGGCAGGGCAGTTACCCACCAGTGCTGTGGCCAGCGGTACAATGCCAATCCAGCCCCAGGGTGTCTGAGGGCCAACAAAGACCAGGGCCAGCAGGACAACACCCACGATGGCACGAATAATACGATCAGCGGAACCCATGTTTACCGTCATCTTGGTCTCTCCTGTGTGATGTCGGATGATGGTTTGACTATAGGCCTGTTATTGGTCGGGTTCAGTGATAAAGTCACACAGGCAGACGACTTTCGATACAAGGCAATGCGGAATGGCCAGGCACAGTATTCTCGACACACTACACGACTCCCTGCGCAAAGATGCCCTGGAGGGTCTCCAGGCCATGCGTTTCCCTCCCGGGCAGGTGCTGTTCAGTGCCGGAGAACATTGCCGGGGGCTTCCCCTGGTGCTGGATGGCAGTATCAAGGTGCAGATGACCGGAGCATCTGGCCACAGCATCGTGCTCTACCGTATGGGCGCTGACGATATCTGCACGTTGTCCATTGGCTGTCTGATGACGGGGCGTGGCTACCGGGCTGAAGCCATCGTTGAAGATGAGGCAGAAGCCGCCATTATCCCGCGCGGATTGTTCGATCGGCTGATGGATCAGTCGGCAGAGTTCCGGCTGGGGATTATGGAGTCCTATGGCCGTCGACTTGACGATCTGATGTTGTTGGTTGAAGAAGTAGCGTTTCACCGTATGGATGAGCGTCTGGCGGAGTGGCTTCAGGCACGTGCGGCTGATGGTCAGAGTGTACTGAATATTACCCATCAGGAGCTGGCCGTGGAGCTGGGAACGGCCAGGGAAGTGGTCAGCCGACTGCTGAAAGAACTCGAACGCCGGGGCCAGGTTCGGTTGGCCCGCGGCCGGGTAGAACTCACCGGATTACGGAAAACCGCTTCACCGGCGTGATAAACTGTGCGACAGGCGCGCCAGCTGTTCTGAAGACTTCTCGAGGTTCGCTTCTGCCCGGCCATAGGCTTCCGTCAGGGTGATGGGCGCGGGGGTGATCGAGAAAGCCGCTGTTAACCCAACGCTATGGAGCGGAGCCAGTTCAGCCCCTAATTTTCCACACAGGCCAATCACTGGTACACCGCAGGCATGTGCCAGTCTGGACACCCCGGCCGGCGTTTTTCCAAAGGCGCTTTGAGCATCGATGGCACCTTCCGCGGTGATCACCAGATCCGCGTTGCGGATATGCTGCTCCAGTTTGACGGCCTCCATCACCAGCTCTATTCCCGGTTGGAGTCGGGCGCCCAGAATACCCTTGACCGTGCCACCGATACCCCCGGCCGCGCCACTGCCGGGAAAGCTGGCAATGTCCAGCCCCTGCGCCTTAACCAGACGGGAAAAATGCGCAAGACTGGCGTCCAGCTGACGAACGTCGTCTTCATTGGCGCCTTTCTGTGGCCCGAAAACCGCTGCCGCTCCCTCCGGGCCCAGCAACGGATTGGTGACATCACAGGCCACAATCAACTGGATGCCGTTGAGTCTGCGAATGGCAGGTTCAAGGTCTGCCGTGGCCAGTCGTGCCAGGCCCGCACCGCCGGGCCCGATTTCCTCGCCCTGGTTATCCAGCAGGCGCGCCCCCAGAGCCTGTAACATACCAGCGCCGCCATCCGTTGTGGCGCTTCCTCCCAGGCCCATGATCAATGTTTTCGGCCGGTGTTTCAGGGCTGCCAGAATCAAGTCTCCAGTACCACGGCTGGTTGCCCGGAGCGCATCACGGGCCCCGGCGGGTACACAATGCAAGCCACTGGCTTCAGCTACCTCGATCACGGCGGTTTCGTTGTTATTGGCCAGGCCAAAGCGGGCCTCTAGATGCTCACCCAGCGGGCCCGTGACGGCCACCGTATGCAGTTGCCCGCCCAGAGCCTCTGTCAGGGCCACTGTGGTTCCTTCACCCCCATCGGCGAGGGGGATTTCTACAATCTCATCCTCCGGGGCAGCGTTGCGCCAACCACGGGCGATGGCAGAGGCAACTTGCTGCGCTGAGAGACATTCCTTGAAAGAGTCGGGGGCAACAACGATCCGCATCTTACTGTCCTCGGTCTTTAACGTTTTCCATCACGACAAAAGTGCTGGTCTGGAGTACGTGGGGCAGGCTGGAGATCTGTTCTCCCAGAACCTGGCGGTATTCAGCCATGTTGCGGGTACGTATTTTCAGAAGATAGTCGAAATTCGCCGCCATCATATGACACTGCTCCACCGCGGAGATTTGCCGGACGGCCTCATTGAACGCCGCCAGTGCCTTGCTGCTGGTGTCATTCAGGGTGACCTGGGCGAACGCAACATGAGAGAGCCCCAGCTTGGTCTGATTCACCATGGCGCTGTAGCCGGTAATGTATCCCTGATCTTCCAGCCGTTTCATTCGTACCTGACAGGGAGTCTTTGATAAACCGACCCGGGAAGCAAGGTCTGTCACGGTAATACGGCCGTTCTTCTGCAGTTCCCGGATGATGGAAAGATCGATTCTGTCGAGATCTGCCATGACTGCTATCCTTTGAGATAGTGGATGAATTTTTTTAAAAGGCCGAAACGTCCAATATTAGCGAAAGTGCAGGCTTATAGATAATTTTTAGGGTACTAAAAAAGGAAAATAATAATCTATTGTGATGCTGAACAGGCTAATTGCATGTACCTGCTTCGCTAAAATGCGGTCAGTATTCAAACAATCAGGAGGGTACACCATGAGTCTTCAGCAATCTGTGGCACCGGAACTTAACGACATTCGCCAGGCGATCCGTGCAAACTACCTGGCAGATGAACATGAAGTGATTCACCGGCTGATTGCTGAGGCCCAGTTGTCGGATGAAACCCGAAAGGCGATCTCGGTCCGGGCGGCAGAGCTGGTGCGGGATGTCCGCAACAGCGCACGCCCGACCATCATGGAAAAGTTTCTCGCCGAATATGGGCTGACCACCAAAGAAGGTGTGGCTCTTATGTGCCTGGCGGAGGCTTTGCTGCGGGTACCCGACAACCTCACCATCCAGGACCTGATCGAAGACAAGATCACCTCTGGCAACTGGGGTGCTCACGTGGGCAAAGCCAAATCCGGAATGATCAACTCGGCCACCCTGGCGCTGCTGATGACCAGCAACCTGCTGAAGGATTCCGAGCGCCAGAGTGTGGGGGATACCTTGCGCAAGCTGGTAAAGCGCCTGGGCGAACCGGTTGTGCGCACCGTGGCGGGCCAGGCCATGAAGGAAATGGGGCGCCAGTTTGTACTGGGTCGTACCATTGAAGAGGCACAGGACCGCGGCAAGTCCCAGGAAGAGAGGGGCTATACCTATTCCTATGACATGCTGGGCGAAGCGGCGCGCACCGATGCCGATGCTCAGCGTTATTACCAGGCGTACTCTGATGCCATTGACAGCATCAGCAAGCGCTGCAAAGGCGATGTGAGGACGAATCCGGGTATCTCGGTGAAGCTGTCGGCGCTGCTGGCACGCTATGAGTACGGGCATAAAGAGCGGGTGATGAATGAGCTCATGCCCCGGGCACTCAAGCTCGCCAGAAAGGCGGCAGCGGCCAACATGGGCTTCAATATTGATGCCGAAGAGCAGGATCGTCTTGATCTCTCCCTGGATGTGATTGAGGCCATCCTGTCCGACCCGGAACTGAAAGACTGGCAAGGTTTTGGTGTTGTTGTTCAGGCGTTCGGCAAGCGCGCCTCGCAGACCCTCGACTGGCTCTATGCGCTTTCTGAAAAACTGGATCGCCGCATCATGGTGCGGCTGGTTAAAGGTGCTTACTGGGATGCCGAGATCAAGCGTGCCCAGGTGATGGGCCTGTCAGACTTTCCGGTCTTCACCCGCAAGGCCTGCAGCGACGTCGCTTACCTGGCCGGTGCTCGCAAGCTTCTGGGCATGACCGACCGTATCTACCCGCAGTTTGCCACCCACAATGCCCATTCGGTGTCAGCGGTGCTGGAACTGGCCAAGGATCTGAGTCGGGATAAATTCGAATTCCAGCGCCTGCATGGTATGGGCGAATCCCTGCACGATCAGGTTCTGGAGGACAGTGGTGTGCCTTGCCGGATCTACGCGCCGGTGGGCGCCCACAAAGACCTGCTGGCTTACCTGGTTCGCCGGTTGCTGGAGAACGGTGCCAACAGTTCCTTTGTTAACCAGATTGTGGATACCAGCATCACCCCGGAAGAAATCGCCAAAGACCCTATTGACGTGGTGGTGGGCCTTGGCCAAAACCTGTCCAGCAAAGCGATTGTGCACCCGTCGAAAATCTTTGGTGAGCAGCGTCGAAACTCCAAAGGATGGGATATTACGGATCCGGTGACGGTGGCCGAGATTGATGAAGGTCGTAATCGTTACAAGAGCCATCAGTGGAAAGGTGGCCCGATACTGGCCGTGGATTCTGTCAGTGACGAAGTGGTTGAGGTACGGAATCCTGCAAACCCGGACGACCTGGTCGGTCACATCACCTATACCTCAGACGTGGATATTTCGTCAGCTCTGGACGCCGCTCAGGACGGCTTCAAACAGTGGTCTTCGGTACCGGCGGAAGAGCGTGCGGCCATGATTCGCAGGGTCGGCGACCTTTACGAAGAGAATGTGCACGAGCTGTTTGCGTTGACCACCCGAGAAGCAGGCAAATCCCTGCTGGATGCCGTGGCCGAGATTCGTGAGGCCGTGGATTTTGCCATGTTCTATGCCAATGAAGGCATTCGTTACAAGAATGACGGCGAAGCCCGTGGTGTGATGTGCTGCATCTCGCCCTGGAACTTCCCGCTGGCGATCTTTACTGGCCAGATTCTGGCGAACCTGGCGGCCGGTAACGCGGTGGTGGCCAAGCCGGCAGAACAAACCTCGCTGCTGGCCTTCCGGGCCGTGGAGCTGATGCATCAGGCGGGCATCCCCCGGGCTGCGATCCAGCTATTGCCTGGTACCGGCGCCACCGTGGGTTCCGGACTGACCTCAGATGCCCGGGTGACCGGCGTGTGTTTCACGGGTTCAACCGCCACGGCGCAGCGGATCAACAAGGCCATGACTGAACACATGGAGCCGGATGCACCGCTGGTGGCAGAAACCGGTGGCCTGAACGCCATGATCGTGGATTCCACCGCGTTGCCGGAGCAGGTGGTGCGTGACGTGCTGGCATCCTCCTTCCAGAGTGCCGGTCAGCGCTGTTCTGCACTTCGCATGCTGTATGTACAGAAGGACATTGCCGATAATCTCCTGGACATGCTCTACGGTGCCATGGAGGAACTTGGTATTGGTGATCCGTGGCAGTTGTCGACCGATGTGGGCCCGGTGATCGACGAAAATGCCCGCAAGAAGATTACCGACCATTGCCAGAAATTCGAGCAGCAAGGCAAACTGCTCAAGAAACTCAACGTACCGGAGACGGGCCTGTTCGTGTCGCCGGCAGTGCTTCAGGTGAGCGGAATTGAAGAGCTGGAAGAGGAGATTTTCGGCCCGGTTCTGCACGTGGCTACGTTTGAAGCCAAGGACATCGACAAGGTGATTGATGCCGTCAATGCCAAGGGCTACGGTCTGACTTTCGGTATTCATAGCCGCGTTGACCGCCGGATCGAGCACATTGCCAGTCGTATCAAGGTGGGCAACACCTACGTTAACCGTAACCAGATCGGCGCCATCGTCGGCTCCCAGCCATTCGGTGGCGAGGGACTGTCTGGTACCGGGCCGAAAGCCGGTGGCCCGCAATACGTGCGCCGTTTCCTGCGGGGTGAGGTGGTTGAAAAGCCTGCTCAGTCCAGTGACAAGGTGTTCAGTACCGACAAGGCCCAGAAGCTGATCGACAAGCTGGCCAAAGCAGCGGTACCGGAAGCGGAAGGTCGTCAGGCGTTGCTGGAGCCCTTCTTCGGTAAGGTGCCGGCGCCTCTGGACGAAGGGTACGAGGAGATGCCGGGGCCGACGGGCGAGCAGAACCATCTGTCCTGCCATGGTCGCGGGCTGGTGCTGTGCCTTGGTCCAGACGCCGAGTCTGCCGTTGAGCAGGCCGGCACCGCCCTGTCGCAGGGTAACAAGGTGGTAGTGATTGCACCGGGTGCCGAGAAGGCACTGGCCGATGCCATCAAGGCCGGACTTCCGGTTATTGCCAGCGATGGCATGCTTGATCCGGACGCTCTGAGCCACCTGACCGGATTTGAAGCGGTGGTGAGCGTAGCCGAGAAGCCGCTGCTCAAGCAGTATCGCATGGCGCTTAGCAAGCGTGAGGGCGCGCTGTTGCCGGTGATCACAGAACACAAGCTGGATCAACGCTACGTGATTGAGCGGCATCTGTGTATCGACACCACAGCGGCCGGCGGTAACGCCAGCCTGATTGCGTCGGCTGAATAAAGCCGGCTTGGGCCGGGGGATCGCTTCCCCCGGCTTTTCCTTTCCTCGCGTTTCTGTTGCGAGCCATTCGCGTTACCATAGCCCGTTTTAGCTACATCATTCGAATCGGGCATCCACTTGCAAAACAACCATTCCAGCCACCGCGACTCTTCCGGGGGAGCCTCTGAGGCCTCGCAAAATTTCTTCGCGGTCTGTCTGTCACTGACGCTGTGTTTTGTCGTCTACTCAATGCTGATTGTGGCGGTGCCAGTGTATGGTCTTCAGCTTGGCGCGTCTCCGCTCGTTCTGGGTGCGGTGTTAAGCGCTCAGTATCTGCTACCGCTGGTCCTGGCCATTCCCCTGGGCGGCATCGTGAGCCGGTTTGGTGGCAGGGCCACGCTGCTGGCCGGGGCGGGCATTATGGTGGCAGGCTTGTTGTCGATGCATGCGTGGTATGGCTATGCGGGCCTCGTGACTGGTCAGTTGCTGGTGGGGCTGGCTCACCTCCAGATGGTTCTGGCTGCCCAAACCATCATTTCCAACCTGGGCACCGGGCCGAGGCTGGAGCAGTACTTTGGCTGGTATGCCACCTGGCTGTCGGGCGGGCAGGTTATCGGCCCCCTGTTGGCCGGTGCTGTGCTGAAGTCTTCCGATACCGAGTACGTGTTCCTTGTGATGGCTCTGTTTGCGCTGGTCTCGGGCGTTGTAACACTCCGCCTGACCGGGCAGGCGAGGGAGCGTATTCATGTTACCCGACAGCAGGCGGGCTTCCGGGCGCAATGGCAGCTTGTCGGCAGTAACCGCGGGGTGCAGTTGTCGATTCTGGTCACGGTATTGGGGATGTTCGCGCTCGGGGTCTACGGAAGCTATTTGCCAGTGTACCTGGAGAGCCTGGCCATCAGCCCGTTGATAATCGGAGTTCTGGTCAGTCTTCGAGCCGGTGTTTCCATGCTGGTTCGGCCGTTTATGGCGCGCATTATTGCACTTGCCGGAGGCCGCGTGCCGACAGTGTTACTCTCGCTCGGTACCCTTGCCGCTGGCTTGGCTTTTCTGGGGGCGTCTGAGCAGTTGCTGCTGATGGCTGCCCTGGCCATGCTGGTCGGTATCGGTTCCGGCCTTACCCAGCCTTTATCCATGGTGATCCTGGCGGAATCTGTGGAACGTGAGCGGCGTGCAGGGGCATTGGGTATGCGTTTGATGGCAAACCGGGCGGTGCACTTTCTGGCGCCCCTGTTCTTTGGCCTGCTACTTGAACTGAGCGGCTTTACCCTGGCTTTCGCTGCTTCAGGTATACTGATTGGCTTCGCGCTTATTCTGGCGCACCGACTGTTCAGCTCCGGGAATCTGTAACCATGTCTGGCACGGCCTCCGGCACCTATGATCGACTGATCAACCCTGTACTTGTCGCAGGTTGTATCATTATTCTGGTTGGTTTTTCCGTGCGGGCCTCGTTCGGTCTGTTTCAACTGCCGATTGCCCTGGAATTTGCCTGGCCAAGGGAGTCGTTTTCTCTGGCCATCGCCATTCAGAACCTGTTCTGGGGCATCGGGCAACCCATCTTTGGTGCCTTTGCCGAACGCTACGGTGATCGCAAAGCTATCCTGGTGGGCGGTATCTGTTACGTGGTCGGGCTGGTTGCCTCGGCATTCGCCATTACCCCGGGCCAGCACCAGTTCCTGGAGATGCTGGTTGGGTTCGGGATTGCCGGAACCGGATTCGGGGTCATTCTCGCTGTCGTAGGGCGCTCTGCCCCGGAAAAGCATCGCTCCATGGCGCTGGGCATTGCAACCGCAGCCGGTTCTGCAGGGCAGATCATTGGCCCGCCCGTCGCGCAGGCGCTGCTGAGCCAGATGCCCTGGCAAAGCGTGTTCATGGTGCTGGCCGGTTTCATTACGGTGTCGATGCTTGCCCTTCTGTTCATGCGGGCACCCAAGGCGGCACCCTCGGTCTCGACCGATGAACCGATGGGAGTGGTGCTGAAGCGAGCGGTGAAAGACCCCTCGTTTCTGTTCATTTTTATCGGCTTTTTCTCGTGCGGGTACCAACTGGCGTTCATCACCGCGCATTTTCCGGCGTTTATTACGGAAATGTGTGGGCCAATTACGCCGGACAGCCTGATCTACGTGCTGGGGGTAACGTCAGCGTCCGGGCTCGGCGCCATCTCCATTGCCCTGATCGGTCTGTTCAATATCGGTGGCACACTGATGGCCGGCTGGTTGGGTAACCGATACTCGCGCAAGTACCTTCTGGCGACGATTTACCTGTTACGGACAATCGTCTCTGCCGCCTTTATCATGGCGCCCATTACTCCTGAAAGCGTGGTGCTCTTCTCGGTGGCAATGGGTTCGTTGTGGTTGGCGACGGTACCGCTGACTTCCGGCCTGGTTGCGCACATCTACGGCTTGAAGTACATGGGCACGCTCTATGGCCTGGTATTCTTTTCGCACCAGCTTGGCGGCTTTCTTGGTGTCTGGCTGGGTGGAGCCCTGTACGACCTCTACCACAACTACACGCTGGTGTGGTGGATCGGTGTAGGTGTCGGGGCGTTGTCGGCACTGATTCACCTGCCGATTCGGGAATACCCCTGGGAGAAGCGTGGGCAGGCGGTCGCTGCCTGATAGAACGACAAAGCCCGGACCTTTCGGCCCGGGCTTTGTGTAGGGAATTCTGGTCGGGACGGTAGGATTTGAACCTACGACCCCTTGCACCCCATGCAGGTAAAATACCCTCCAAAGCAGTCCAGTCTCATATAAGCGAATTGCCTTAGGCTATGTTTTTATTGCTTTTTTAGTTTTGAGCTTTCCAATGTAATCCTATACCATCCAGTTTAAACGATCGAGAAACGGTGACCAAACGGTGACGAGAATTCAGCTGAAACGGAATACCTGTTGATGGCTACCATCACAGACAAGCAAATGAACGCCAAGCCAGGAAAATCAGTCTGGCTGACTGAAGATGCACCGCGCGGGTGTGGACGCTTCATGGCCCGTATTTTGAAAAGTGGTGAAAAGCTATTTTACTTCAGGTACACGAGTTCGAATGGTGATCGCGTTTTTCTTCCAATCGGCAATTACGATCAGTCTGGCAAAGACGGACTGACTCTGCGGGAGGCCCGAGCCAAAGCAGGTGAATACTCCAGGCTCTATCAGGGTGGAACCAAGGATGTGAAGGAACACTTGGAAGCAGAGGAAGCAGTGCGAAAAGCAAGGCGCGAAGCGGAAATGGCAAGGTTAGCCGCAGAAAGAGAGTCAATTGAAGCCGAGAGAGCACGTCAGGCAGCGCGGAAGACCGTTGTGGAAGTATTTGAGCATTGGGCCGTCATTGATCTTAAAAACCGCAAGGATGGCGGCAGAGAGATTCGAAGGGCTTTTGAGAAAGACGTGTTACCCGCCATCGGCAGCTTGGCTGTTGCGGATGTTCGAAAATCCCATGTTATTGAGATCGTCGATAAGCAATTAGGGCGCGGTGTGACTCGGATGGCTAAACTGACTTTTAGCCTCATGCGTCAAATGTTCCGATTTGCTGTAGATCGTGACTTCATAGAAAACGACCCGACGGCAAGCATAAGGAAAACCAAGATCGGTGGTAAGGATACAGAGCGAGATCGAGTTTTATCAGACGATGAAATTAAATCATTAGTGAAACAGTTAGCGAACTCGAAGCTTTTGGTTTCAAGCCAGATAGCGATCTGGATTGCGCTGTCTACTTGCTGCCGTATTGGAGAGTTAATCAATGCAAGATGGGCACATGTAGATTTAGAGGGTGGCACCTGGGTAATACCGGAGGAGAACAGCAAAAATGGCAAATCTTTGACAGTATTTCTGTCACCCTTTGCCGTTAGGCAGTTTCGATCTCTGAAACAATTGCATTCTGAAAGTGATTGGTGCTACCCCAACAGGGCGGCAACCGGCCCGGTATGCTCAAAGACCATTACAAAACAAATTACTGACCGTCAGAAGCCCAAGGAAGGCAAGGTGTTGAAAGGAAGAAGTTCTTCGCCGCAAGCTTTATCTTTAGATGGAGGACGTTGGACACCGCATGACCTGCGAAGAACGGGTGTCACGATAATGGTACGATCTGGGGTTTTACCAGAGGTCGCTGAGCGCTGCCTAAACCATACGGAAGAGAATAGGATGCAGCGAATTTATCAACGCCATGACTATGCCCGCGAAATGAAGAGTGCTTGGGAGATACTCGGTACTCATTTGGAAGAGCTTGTTTCGTGACCTCCCACGCAGATCTCTTGCATCTTGTCACACTCGCTGAGGACATCGGTTGCAATCCGATGGAGCTCCTGGGGGAACTAATGACTGGCCCCGAGTCGATCTATGCCAGGTTCCCAAAAGGGTTAGATTTGCTCGTTATTGGCGGCAGAAAACTATCACCAAGAGGGAGCTTGTCTCAACTAAAGCAAGGAACGAAATCGGTCTCAGCGCACTTGGTTCTGAATAAGCCGGATTTTATCGAAATTGACAAAACAGAGATTGCTCAATTTGTATGGCAGAGATCCGTACAGATTGAGAGAAGCAATGCTATTTGTTATTTAAAAGCTGGAAAAAGCCTTGAACGATTAACTCCAGCTGAATATTGTCTAAAATTTACAGATGAGACAGAGTTGAAAATGGGGGTCGCCGAGGACTTTGTTATTGTAAGGATAAAAGATAGCGGGAAATCAGAAATATTCGGTTTCGAATATGATCACAGCAGCTTCAACGTACTTGTTTACGATATCTATGCTCCCGGCCTTTTAATGAACTCGATTTCCCATATTTTGAAGTGTGGAGAGCGAAGTGTAAGAAATGCTGGAATGACGCGTCCAGAATGGATGTCAGAGGTACTTTGGTTGTTGAACAGAGTTTGGTACGGCATCTTGCATCAAGAGAAAAATAGAATCACTTCCAGCCAAGTATCTTTAAAGGACAAAAGAGAGAGGGCAGAACATGCTCTTAAACTATATTTGCGCAACGAAGTTTCGGAAAATCTCATGAACGTGATGCTCCAGGTTATTTTCAGTAAAAAAAGCACTACTGATAAGCTAACCGAAGCAGCCAAAAATTTTTCATTTGAGGTTTTTCCGAACCAACCTCAATTTTTGAAAATTATAAATGGATTGGCAGAAAGATACTCTACCAATGGCATAAAAGGAATTGCTGAGAGCCCAAATTGGGAGGCGGCTAGATTAGATGTCTCCAAAAGATACGGTCTTGGAAAACGTTTCACTGAACACTTAGACCATATTATTGTCCGGGATTAATTAAATACTAGCTATTTCTCATGTGTCTAGGTCTACCGCGCTTAGACTTTCGTTGGACTTGGCCCTTGAATAGGACCCTGCCGTACTCTGATGGAAGTTGTATTATACAGTCCGACTTCGAAAGATAAGAGCTAATAACGCCTTTTAAGGTTTTAAGTGCAGATTCATTACTGTGGTTGACCTGGCCAATTCCCAGCTCCGGATATTCGTGTTTTCTGATTTGACAGTTGTGAACTCTCCCTTGACCGAGTGTGATATTATTTGCCCAATGCTCTCCAATGATTTTTGCTAAGCTGATATCGTGACTATGACTGGATCCATCCAGGAAAATGAGGACATGAAGATGGTAGCCTTTTTTTAGCCCGAACTCTAATCTCGCGATACTGGTAATATAGTTCAATCCAAGAACTTCAGATCGGAGGTCGGTTCTCATTTTCCTCCAGTCATTCTTGATTTTTTTTAGATCAGATTCTTTGAAACCTTTTATTCCAAGGCTTGGGTTGTATGATAGATCGACTCTCAAAACTAAAGCGCGAGCGAAGTTTTCGAACACAAGGTCAATCGTATTGTTGATACTTTTTTTTCTCTTTTTCCGAGTATTTTCAAATCGACGCATGAGTAATTTATAATTATCAGAGCTAAGTCTTTTTTTTATCCGATCGAAGCAAAGGTTCAGTACTCTAACTTTGTCAGTTGAGGGAAGGTCATTGAACGATCTGTTGCATTCTTTAATTTGATTGCTACATTCATTGACAATCTCTATTGCAGGATGGAACTTGTGTTTAGGGAATAATTGGTAAGCTTTTGGGACATCCTCAACCAATGCATGGAACAATCGAATTCCTGTAGGATTCATGTTTATCTTTTCATTGCCCTGGTTGTCGATTGATATACTGTATGGATAAATTTTTATTGAGCTAATCGTGTTAACAAGAGATAGGACTGACTTCATTTCTGTTAAGCAGCTTTCCCTATCGTCGTCTCTAATAGGATTCATCTCTTGAGCTGTATCTGTTTCTACGGTTTCCATCTCTTCATTGAGCCTTCTTCTGATATTATGCTTCACTGTTAGCTACGCTCTATTAAAATAAGATCCAAAATTATTTTGAGTGTGGTAGAAGAAATGCGCGCTTTTCCCTCGTAAAAAAAGCCATAATTTAAATTTCAGTTAGTAAAGTCAATCGTAATATCTCGGCTTAATTTCGATTTCGTTATATAGTCGTACATTGTCTTCTGGGCTCATTGGTAAGGTGTCGATTACTGTAACGGTCTTACCATTCGGTCTCTGATAAATTATTTCAGATACAATTTTATTTGCAGTTAAAATTTCAATGGCCTCTCGCAACGCATTGCGTTTTCGGAGTCCAGTGGGTCCATATTGAAGAATTCGACTTGTCCTTAAGGAAGGTCTGAATAACTGCTGATATTTGCCCATCTTGGGTTTAAACGGCAAAAAATCGAAGATTCAGACACTATTTTCCCTTTATTTGTGTGTTT